>JAGWUO010000131.1 GCA_028868395.1 Cytophagales bacterium
ATACGTTTGTTCGCTTGATGCGGAACTAAGTATTTAATATCATCACCCGTTAAGTGATTGCGTTCCATGATTTCTGCCGAAACATCAGCCATACGCGTCACCGCAAATTTAAACACCGATTGACCTTCTTGGCGAATGTAATGCCACTTGGCTTCCACGGATTCTACCGTAGGAGGGTAGGCGCTACCGCCTCCTTTCTGCATTAAGGATTCACATCCTTCTCCGTCTGATTTCAAGATGAAGTCTTGCACCCCTAATCCTTCGAAATTCGGTTCTAACATCACCGCTGCTGCACCATCCCCAAAAAGAATGCACGTCGTACGATCCGTATAGTCCACAATCGAAGACATTTTGTCCGCACCCACCACGATGATTTTCTTGTAACGACCTGATTCGATGAAGGCTGTACCCGCACCTAAGGCGTTTAAGAAGCCTGAACATGCCGCTGCTAAGTCAAAGGAAGCCGTTTCACGGATGCCTACTGCCTTACAGATTAAGTTCGAAGCGGATGGGAAAAAGTAATCTGGAGTTACCGTTGCACAGATGAGCATGTCTACTTCTTCTGGCTTGGTATTGGTTTTCTTCAAGAGATCCTCCACGGCTTTGGCCCCCATAAATGACGTACCCAAGCCTTCGCCTTTCAAAATACGTCTTTCCTTGATGCCAGTGCGGGTGGTGATCCACTCGTCGTTCGTATCAATGATTTTTTCTAATTCTTGATTCGTCAGCACATAATCCGGTACATATCCTGCGACTCCGGTGATGGCTGCACTTATTTTTTGGCTCATAATGATTATTGGTTCTCGATGGCGGCCTTAATCTTTCCGCAAACATCTGATTCTACGACGGATCTACATAATTTGATCATGTTTTTAATGGCCAAAGGACTAGACGCCCCATGTGCAATAATCACATTCCCATTAATCCCGATGATCGGGCTACCGCCGTATTTTTCGTAATTCGTATTCTCGACAAAGTCATTCGTGATTCCTTGGTCTTTCATAATCTTGTAGATGGATTCCCCCATCTTCAAAATAATGTTACCCGTAAATCCGTCCGTTACAATGACATCTGCTTTGTTCTTAAAGAAGTCTTTCCCTTCGATGTTTCCAATGAAGTTAATCTTCTTGTTCTCTTTTAAAAGGGCGTGTGTGGCTAGCGAAAGAATATTTCCTTTTTGCTCTTCTTCCCCGATGTTCATCAAACCTACACGAGGTGCTTTCTTTCCTGTTGTGGCTTCGAAATAGACCGAACCTAAAACCGCAAATTGATCTAGCATCTCTGGTTTGCAATCGGCATTGGCGCCAATATCCAGCATTAACGCATAGGTGCCGTCCTCTTGAGGAACGAAACCGGCGATCGCTGGGCGAGAAATTCCTTCGATGGTTTTGACAGAAAACAAAGATCCGACCATCATGGCGCCGGTATTTCCTGCTGAAGCAAAGACGTCAGCTTTGCCTTCTTTTAAAAGATGAAACCCAACTCCGATGCTGGAATTGGGTTTTTGAGATAGTGCCTTGGTCGGATGTTCACCCATTTCAATTACTTGATCCGCAGGAATGATGGCAATTTGCTTGCCTGCATACCCGTGTTTCGCTAATAATTGCTCGATGGTGTCCTGTGGACCTACGGCTAATATAGTGTCGTCGTTTGAAAGACTAGATAACGATAAAAGTATTCCTTCGATTACAGCTTCTGGGGCATAATCCCCACCCATCACATCAACGGCTATTTTCATTTAATTGTGTTTAATTACTAAAGCTTTTGGCAAAAATAGCATTAAATTTAGTCAAAAAATAGCATTTTAACGGGATTTTTTCAGTTTTGCTGAAAAAATAAAGTAAAGCTGCAGTCTACCAGGGAATTACTTAACCGTGAATCCTTCTACGATCATTTTTCCTTTGTAGAACAAGTTACCCTCGTGTACGTGAGCACGGTGATAAAGGTGAGTTTCGCCCGTTTGTCCGTCTACTGCTAATTGCTTAGGAGTTCCGAAATCATGCGCTCTTCTTGTATCACGACGAGTAGTTGAGTGTCTTCTTTTAGGATGTGCCATTGTATTGTTATTTAATTATTGTCTGTTAATTTTTTTAATGCTGCCCATCTAGGATCCATTTCTGGCTCTTGATCGGCTTTATTGTCGTTTTCAGGGTCTGTTGTGTAAATCAACTCGCCATCTACATGCTCTTCTAAAGGCTTCACAAACCTTGGGTGCAACTTTTTCATAGGCACTTGCAAGGCAATGAAATCAAATAAATCTTGCGATAAATCTAATTTAGGCGACTTTCTGTCTAACAAGAATAAATTGTCTCCCATATCTTCATTGTGATCGGAATATTTATAAATAATCTTCTCATCAATGTGGATGGGGAATTCAAATTCCTCATTCGAACGATCGCAAATTAATTTCAAATGGCCGTCTATGATTAGTCTTACCTGAATCATGGTTGCCGATTTATCTAACGTCGCTTTTGCGTTAAATTCGCCCTTTTGAACCCATTCCTGCTCGAAAGCAGCGAAAAATTCGTCGTTCCCGGTGAAGGAATACTGGTATACTTTATCCTCTAAAGAAAGTATCGGTATCTGGTATGCTTCTAGGACGTTCATTTTCACTCTTGGGTAAAAAAGAATGCGAAATTACGAAAATATTCGAAAACAGCAATAGTTGCGCTGAACAAATTCGTAATTTCGAAGCATGAAGCATTGGAGTCCGGCTGTAAAAGCATTTTTAGGGATCTTTATTTTTTACGAAGTGGTAGGTTGGCTTTTTGTCAGTGCTTACCCGCGCCTCGAACAGCTTCAGTTGATCAATGGAAATAATTCTCCTCTAGCAGATTTGGTCTTTCAAGTGCTAACTTCTACTGCAGAAGTTATACTGCCCATCGTACTGCTACTTTATTTGATCCGATGTAAGAAAGTGTTTGCCTTACCCTATGTGTATTCTTACGCACTTTCTACTGCATTAATTCAAGGGCTAAAACAGGTAGTTTTTACGGATTCGTTACGTCCTCTGGCCTATTTTGCGAGTTCAGGGGTAAAATGGCATATCGTTCCGGGTCTTTTAATTAGTGAATTTAATTCGATGCCTTCCGGGCATACGGGGGCGGCGTTTTTTATGTTCTTTTGGGTAGCGGTGCTTTTGCGTCGCTGGTTCTGGGGGTTTTTTGCCGGTTTTTTAGCCGTAGGCGTCGCCTATTCTAGAGTTTATTTATTTCAACATTTTCCGGTAGACACCCTGGTGGGGGCGGCCATCGGTTTAGGCTCTTCGGCTTTATTTTATTCGATTCATTATGCTAAAAGCAGTTCAAAGTAAACCATACCTTTTCTGGGCGCTCGTGGGAGCGGCGGTCTATATTCCTTTTTTAGGGTCGACACATTTGTTCGATTGGGATGAGGTGAATTTTGCGGAGTCGGCGAGGGAGATGATTGTGACGGGGGATTTTTTAAGCGTCCAAATTAACTTTCAACCTTTCTGGGAAAAGCCACCTTTGTTCCTTTGGCTGCAGGCACTGAGTTTTATGGCCTTTGATTCATTCTCGGGACAATCGGACATTTCAATGGAATTTGCCGCTCGTTTTCCGAATGCCATCATTGGAATAGTAACTTTATGGACGCTCCATGCGATAGGGAAGAAGACTTGGAGTGCGAATTTTGGCAACCTATGGGCCTTCTCTTATTTAGTGGCGATTACGCCGCATGTCTATGCGAGTTCGGGGATTATTGATCCACTTTTTAATTTGTTGATATTTTTAGGGGTTTATTTTTATTCTGAATTTTTCAAAGATTCCTCGCGATTTAGGCATGTCATTTTCGCGGGGATTTCGATCGGTTTAGCCTTATTAACCAAAGGTCCTGCAGCATTACTCCTTTGGGCGTTGACACTTGTTGGCATCGGAATCCTCTACCGAACGCGCGTTAATGGGCGTTTGTTTGTAGGTGCGGTGGTGGCCGGGTTGATCTCGGTCTGCTTCTTCGTGGCTTGGTATGGGCTGATTGCCTACAAATTTGGATGGCAGATCATTGAAGACTTTTTTACCTACCAAGTGCGGTTGATGACCACGGGGGATGCGGGTCATGGGCAACCTTTTTATTACCATTTTGTGGTCCTATTAATTGGTTGTTTTCCGGTTTCTATTTGGGCAGGAGCACGTTTGTTTCGCTGGAAGCGGGAGGAAATGGACTTTTCGAACTGGATGAAAGTCTTGTTTTGGGTGGTGTTGATTTTGTTTAGTTTGGTCAAAACGAAGATTGTCCACTACTCGTCCATGTGCTGGATTCCATTGACTTATTTCTCTGCGCTGGTTTTGCAAGAGTGGCAAGCGGGTGGATTTCGCTTTAATTGGAAATACACGACATCGATTGGTGTCGTGGGATTGATTTTAGCGACGGTATTGACAGCGGTTCCATTGATCGGTCAAAACGTGGGCATCATCGCTCCTTACATCAAGGACGTAAACGTGCAAGGAAATTTACAGGCGCCGGTGTATTGGGCGGGATGGGAGTTTTTGATCGGTTTAGCCTTTGCCGCGGCGGTGATTTATTACTTATTTAC
>JAGWUO010000132.1 GCA_028868395.1 Cytophagales bacterium
TCTCCGTTCGAAATTGCGGGTCCATTGAGCCAAGTGTTCTCACTGGGTGTTATGGCACAAAAACTAAACACAAAGCTTCAATTCGATCGCAAGACGAAACAAATTACCAACAACTCCCTAGCGAATTCTCTTTTAGTAGGGGCTCCACCAAGAAAAGGTTGGGAGCAATATTATAAAATCTAAAATTCTGGCACCTGGTCAGGGATGATTAATCGTCCCTCCGTCGCTGCTTTAATTTTTTCAACTGAAACCCCGTGGGCGCGCTCTTTCAACACAAAGCCGCCTTCGGGGTTTATGTCTAATACGGCTAAATCGGTGATGATTCGCGTGACACAGCGCTCCCCAGTCAAGGGCAAATCGCAGTTCGAGACTAATTTCGATTTTCCATCTGAGGTCAAGTGCAACATCGCAACGATGACCTTATCTGCCGAAGCCACTAAGTCCATGGCTCCGCCCATTCCTTTTACCATCTTGCCCGGCACTTTCCAGTTCGCTAAATCCCCGTTTTCAGAAACTTGCATGCCACCTAAAATGGTTACATCCACATGATCACCTCGAATCATCGCAAAGCTTTCAGTAGAACTAAAGAACGCCCCTCCTTTCAAAATCGTAACCGCCCGCTTGCTGGCATTGATTAAATCCGGATCTTCAAAACCCACCTCCGCTAATGGCCCTATGCCTAACATGCCATTCTCCGATTGCAAAATCACCTTCATTCCGGCTGGAATATGATTCGACACCCGGGTGGGAATACCGATTCCGAGGTTAACATAATCGCCGTCTTTGATTTCCTTCGCTAGACGTCTTGCGATGATTTCTTTCTGGTCCTCTTCTGACTGTGCCGTTGCGGCAAAATGTTCAATGGGTTTAATGTAGTTAGACCCCTGGAAAATGCGTTGCACATAAATGCCTGGGGTGTGAATTTCGTTTGGATCTATCGAACCTGCCGGAACTAATTCTTCTACTTCGGCAATGGTGATACGACCTGCTGGAGCCATGACGGGGTTGAAGTTCCGAGAGGTTCCCTTATAAATCAAGTTGCCTTCGGTGTCCCCTTTCCAGGCTTTGACAAAAGCATAATCAGCCGTCAGAGCGGTTTCTAAGAGGTATTTTTTGCCCTCAAAAACCCGAACTTCTTTACCTTCAGCCACTTCCGTTCCCACTCCCGCCGGTGTGTAAAAGGCTGGAATCCCTGCACCTCCGCAGCGAATGCGTTCCGCTAAGGTACCTTGCGGAACGAGTTCGACGGACAAATGGCCCTCGATGATCAAATCCTCTAAGAGGTGATTTTCGCCCACATAGGAGCAGACAAGTGATTTAATGGCGCGAGAGGCCACTAATTTTCCTAGTCCAAAACCCTCAATTCCGGCTTCGTTCGAAATGCACAGCATCTCTGAAGTGCCTGCCGCCAGCAAGGCATCGATGGCATTTTCAGGAATACCAGTTAACCCAAATCCCCCAAAAAACATAGAGGAGCCAGATTTAACATCAAAAATGGCATCAAAAGCAGACGAGTAAACCTTATTCATTTGGGGAAATTAAACAGATATTCTTAACTTGTAGCTGATTAATATCAGAATTTGGCAATACTAGCACCACTATTCGGCATTTTTACCTCGTTTATTCTTTTGTACTATCTCAGTTCATTGAATAGATCCAACACGTTTTTAGCCTTATTTTTCTTGTGCTGCAATGCGGTGCTGATGGTGTATTTTGGATTACACTATAGTAAAATAGAGTTTTGGGAGGGTATCTGTTTCGTTCATTTCCTACCTCTTTCATTTCTATTAGGTCCCGCTCTGTTTTTTTATGTCAAACATACCGTATCGGAGAACAAACGCCTTTACGTTTATGACCTAATACATTTAATTCCAGCAGTTTTCACTTTTTTCGCAACCCTACCTTTTACTACTTTACCTTTTGCCACTAAAACGGCCATGGCGCACGAAATTGTGAACATCACGGAGGATTATAATTTAAACTTCCAGTGGGTCACTTTTGAGCAGATACTAGAAGGCCGTTCCATTCATTTAATGCTTTATTGCATTGCCTCGATTATCTATTTTCTTTGGAATAAAAATCACCTACTAAAGAAGTATGGTTCATTGCCATCGAATCACCGCTTAATTCAAAAGTGGATTTTCTCCTTAATCTTTTTGCAAATGGTTATCGCTGGGAATAGCCTAGGACATATGTTAACGATTTATTCGCACAACTATGCCATTTTTGGTATACCATCTACCGTCATATTTAGTGAGGCGCGTTTTTTTGGTATTTGTGGTGGCGGATTTTTTGCCCAAAACTTTATCTTGTTTTTGTTCCCTAAAATCCTCTATGGTAACGTTTCTTACGAGGTAGAGCTCCATTCAAGCACCCTCCTCCAAGAAATCAAATCAAGTTTACCTAAGAAGCCGAATAGTTTTTACACCTTTGAAAAAGAATTAGAAAACTACCTAGCCTCTCATCCATTTGTGAAGAAAGATTTTTCTTTATCCCAAATGTCCTTTGATTTGAAAATGCCTGAGCGTTTTTTATCCAATTACTTTAACAAGGAAATGCAAAAAACGTTTGGAGAGTGGAAAAACGACTTACGCATTGAGTATGCGTGTCAATTAATTGAGGAGGGGAATGCGAAGAAAATTACGATCGAAGCGATATCAACTGATGCTGGATTTGTCTCTCGGTCGAAATTCATTGATGCCTTTAAGGCGAGAAAAGGAGTAACTCCTTCTGTATACATAAAAGAAAAGGCGGAAGCTTAAGCCCCCGCCCATTCAAATTCCATTATTTAGCGGCTGGCAAAAGGCCTAATTGCTGCATAAATACCATGTTATCCATGAAATCTTGCTCTTCAGCAATCTTTCCGTCTTTCATTTTAGCAATCGTACAACCCAGCACATCCACATTCTTTCCTGTCGCAGGGATACCAAAGAAATCACCTGTGTGCTTTCCTTTGAACTGCCAATACTTCACTAATTTATCTCCGTCAGCAAAAATTTCTTTCACGATAAATTGACGATCAGAGAATCCTGTCACGAAATTGGAGTAATACGCTTTGCAATTCGCTTTGCCTTTCACCTCAGGAACCGTGTGTAAAACAGCGTCATCCACATAAGCAGAATCCAAGATGTTCGTGCGACCCTCATTAATGGCCACTTCCCAAACACGAGAGTAATAAGCTACGTTTGCAGCTCCTTTAATAGCGTTTTGATCCGCTTCAGACGTGCAAGAGAATAAGCCTGCCGCCACACAAAGTGATAAAATAAGTTTTTTCATTGTTGTTAGTTTTTTAATGTTTCTCAAACCTAGCAAGGTCAAAACTCTTTTCCTTTTTTTTGTTCAACAAAAATGTTCCCTTTTGCGCATTTGGGAACAAATCCGGGTTCAAAAAAAATTTAATCTTACTCAATTCATCCGTACTTGCCATCCTAATCAAAAAATTAATCTCAATGAAAAAAATCGTTCTATTAGGTGCGTTAGTCGCATCCGTATTTAGTGTGTCTGCACAAACGACAGCAGGTAAAATCTTCTCTGGCCCAGATGCTGGCAAGGGATTCCAATTAGGTTCGGAGAAAAACAGCCAAATTATGTTAGACTTTATAAAAGCCTACAATTCAAAAGACGGTGAAAAAGAGCTTTCTTTTTACACTCCTGAAATGCAGAAGAAGAGAGCAGAAAATACCAAAAAATGGAATGCTTACATGAAGACTGTAAGTGATGTACCTTTGGCTATCATGCCGATTAAAGTGGCAGGCTCAAACGAGGAAATTGTGATGTTACAATCAGAAGAGACTCGAGTAGCTAATAATGGTTCTAAGGAAACACTTAATTTATTTGAGCTATTCAAATTTAACAAAGAGGGCAAAATCACCAACTTCCAACAATATTCTTCTATTCCAAAATCTAACGAATTTGGACAAACTTCAGGGGGTAAAATCTTCACAAAAGATGAAAATAATGAAAGACCTTTCCAATTCTCAAACCGTGGAGAAATTGAAGTAATCGAGAAATTTAACAAAGCATATAATGCGTTAGATGCTGAAACAGCCAGTTCATTTTTCGCAGATAAAGTGAAAGTAACTGACTTCGATGGCAATAAATTTGTAGTTGAGAAAAAAGACCTTCATTTATTGATGGACCCTTACAAATCATTAGACTGGAAAATTTGGGGAATTCTTCCGTTTAAAATTGCCTATACGGATCCAGTTTCTGGAATATTCGTTACTGCGACTGAAAAGCGTGTATTTAAGGATGGAACTGTTTGGGAAAAAGCGTTGGTCGAATTATTTCAATTTGATTTAAATGGCAAAATCTCAAGTGTTAGCCAATATTACCAAGGTGTGAAATAGTAAATATTACCATTACATTAAGAGGCCGAAGGACAATGTTCTTCGGCCTTTTATTTTAACCGCTGTTTCCTAAAACTAGACGGAGACTCCCCAGTCCATTTCTTGAAGATCCGGTTGAAATAGGAAAGACTTTCGAAGCCAGACTCGAAGCAGGTTTCTGTCACATTTTTATCTTGAATCAAGAGCTTT
>JAGWUO010000133.1 GCA_028868395.1 Cytophagales bacterium
GCTTTAGCAATGGTTTCAATCAAGGCGGGTTGGCCACCTGTTACGCCAGTCGTTTGATTAGGACGCTGTAAGGAATGCGTGCAATCCATGATAACTGGGACATTCATCGCAGACATCTCTGGAAGATTACGGTAATCCACTACTAGATCTCCGTAACCAAAGGAGTTACCCCGGTCAGTCAAGTAAACAACCGCTTCTGGATTCTCGTGTAATACTTTTTCCACGGCAAAACGCATCGAAGCGCCTGACATGAATTGCCCTTTTTTAATGTTAACGGCTTTACCTGTTTGGGCAGCGGCTGCTAATAAATCGGTTTGACGACAAAGGAAAGCAGGGATTTGTAGAACATCGACATAAGCCGCCGCCATGGCTGCTTCCGCACTTTCGTGAATATCCGTTACGGTAGGTAAAGAATAATGTTTCCCTACTGCTTGTAGAATTTCGAGCGCTTTGATATCACCAATACCCGTAAAGGAATCGATTTTCGTACGATTTGCTTTGCGGTATGAACCTTTGAAAATATAGGGAATACCCATTGATTTCGTGATGCCATCTATTTTTTCTGCAATCTCAAAAGCCAAATCGTTGCTCTCAATTGCACAAGATCCTGCCATCAAAAAGAAGGGGCCTTTGCCTAAATTATCTAAAGTAGGTAATGTCATGTTATAAAATATTTACTTCGGTCTCTAATGAAACGCCGAATGTGTCTTTAATTGATTGCTTTATTTCTTCCGATAGGGCCAAAATCTCTGCACCCGTCGCCTCTCCATAATTCACTAAAACAAGTGCTTGCTTCGCATGCACCCCTGCATCCCCTCTTCTGAAGCCTTTCCAACCAGCCTTCTCAATGAACCAACCTGCTGGAAATTTGACGTCAGAACTTCCTTCTACAGGATAATTCGGAATACCCGGAAATTCTGCCATCAGTCGTGATGCCTCTGAGGCAGAAACCGTCGGATTCTTGAAAAAGCTACCGGAATTACCAATTTCCTTAGGATCTGGCAATTTACTCTGGCGAATTTCAATGACGGCATCGGCTACCTCTCGGATAGATGGATTCGAAATTCCTTTTGCCGCTAAAACCTCCTGAATCGCGCCATAAGACGTTTTTACCGAAGGCTTCTTGGACAATTTAAAGGTCACAGAACTGATCAGGTATTGACCCTTTCCTGCGCGCTTAAAAAAGCTCTCGCGGTAGCCAAAAGCACAAGCTTTGGCATCAAACACTTCTAATGCTAAAGTCTGTAAATTCAGCGCCTCCAAAGACTCAAAGGTGTCCTTAATTTCAGCGCCATAGGCACCGATGTTTTGCATGGGAGCTGCACCCACGGTACCAGGAATCAAGGATAAATTCTCTAATCCTGACCAACCTTGATTCACAGCATATTGAACAAATTCATCCCAAACCACTCCAGCACCCCCTTTCAACCAAACATTATCAGCATCCTCTTTTATAACCGTGATACCTGGAATAGAAATTTTAACCACAAGCGCCTCCTGGGCTTTGGTCAACAACACATTACTTCCTCCACCTAAAAAAAGGTGGGGCAAATGCGCGTATTCCCCAGATTTACGAAGTGATATATATTGATCAATCGAACTAATCTCTACGAATTGACGAGCTTCTGCCTCAATCCCAAACGTATTATACCCACGTAGAGAAAACATATTAAAATAATTTAGTAGATAAAAACTCCTCTAAAGCGGGTTCTCCCGAATGGTGAAAAGTCTCTGAATTTCCTTCCCAAATCTTCTTACCCTCTTTTAAAAATATGATTGATTCCCCCATCCGCATCACTGAATTCATATCATGTGAAATAACCACGGTGGTCATGTTGTATTCCTGGGTGATTTCCTGAATCAAATAATCAATTTTCACCGCAGTCAATGGATCTAAACCTGAGTTAGGCTCATCGCAAAACAGATATTTCGGATTCATGACAATGGCTCTTGCAATACCAACCCGCTTTTTCATTCCGCCAGAAATCTCCGATGGCATCAACAAGGCTGATTTCTCTAGACCCACGCGTTGCAAGCAAAGCATCGCCTGCGCGTTTTTCTCTTCAAGCGATTGTGATGTTAGTGTATCAAGCGGAAAACGAACATTTTCCAAAACAGATTTAGAATCAAAAAGAGCTCCTCCTTGAAATAGAACACCCATTTCACGGCGAATTTCTTTCACCACATCTTGGTGTGCTGTCAAAAAATCACGCCCATCGTAGAGAACCTGACCTTGTTCAGGAACTAAAATCCCGATCATGCATTTTAGCAAAACAGATTTCCCAGTTCCACTTCCACCAATGACCATATTCGTCTTTCCTTGTTGGAAATTCGCACTAATGTCATTCAGCACAACACGACCGTTAAAAGATTTAGATAAACCCTTGATTTCAATCATATTCAAAATTAGGGATTATTGAATACTTTATGATAAATTTGATGACATTTAAATCAAAAAACTATGTTTTTCATCTTCCTAGGTATTTTGTTATTTGTCGCTGGAAACGCGATATCTAACCCCAATTTAGTATTCTCGAAATACAGCAAAACCTTAAAAGTCGTAGGAGCTGTTTTTGCCATCCTTGGACTAACTAGTTCCGCTGTGGTACAAGTAGACGCAGGTGAAGTAGGAGTCCAAAGCGTCTTCGGAAAAGTCCAACCCTCCATCTTGAATAGTGGCCTTAACTTCGTAAACCCTTTGGCTAAAGTGGTGGTTTTTGATGCCAAAACACAAAATTACACGATGTCCAGCGTCCACGACGAAGGTGACAAAGCCGGAGACGATGCGATCCGTGTATTAACAGCCGACGGATTAGAGGTGGTGGTCGATTTAACTGTTTTATTCCGCATCATTCCATCCGAAGCTCCACGCGTATTACGCGAAATTGGAGAGGACTACAAAGATAAGGTCGTTCGCCCTATTACGCGTACGATGATTCGCGATAATGCGGTTTATTATGATGCAGTGGCTCTTTATTCCCTAAAACGCAACGAATTCCAACAACGTATTTACCAAGACATTGAAAAGAATTTTAAGAAAAGAGGATTGGTTTTAGAACAATTATTAATCCGTAACATCAATCTTCCTACTTCTGTGAAGCAAACGATTGAGTCGAAAATCAATGCGGAACAGGATGCACAGAAAATGCAATTCGTTTTACAGAAAGAGAAGCAAGAAGCGGAGAGAAAGCGGGTTGAGGCACAGGGTATCGCAGATTACCAGAAAATTTTATCGACGGGTCTAAGCGATAAGCAATTGCAGTATGAGTCGATTATTGCCCAAAAAGAATTAGCTAAATCCCCTAATGCGAAAGTGATCATTATGGGAGGCAAAAGTGCCCCGATCATCTTAGGGAATCAATAAAATTAGTGGCACGTGATTCTAGCGAATCGCGTGCCCCATTTTATCTCTTTTCGTTTCTAAGTATTTCTTGTTGTGTGGATTAGCGGGAATCTCAATTCCGATTGAATCAACAATCTCTAATCCGTAGCCCATTAATCCGGCTCTTTTCTTCGGGTTATTCGAGATCAATCGAATCTTGTGAATACCTAAATCACGCAAGATTTGAGCACCTACACCGTAATCACGCTCATCCATTGCAAAGCCTAATTCTAAATTTGCTTCCACTGTATCCCGGCCTTGCTCCTGTAATTTATAGGCTTTTAACTTATTGATGAGGCCGATTCCGCGGCCCTCTTGGAACATATATAATATAACCCCTTTCCCCTCTTTCTCCACCATTTCCATCGCGGCGTGTAATTGTTCACCACAATCGCAGCGACAAGAACCAAAAATATCTCCCGTCACGCAAGAACTATGCACGCGTACCATCACGGGTTCGTCTTTTCCCCAGCTCCCCTTGATGAGGGCTAAATGGGTATCTCCCGTATTGATTTGCTTGAAAGCTACTAATTCGAAAGAACCCCATTCAGTAGGCATATTTACTCCAATCTCTCTTTTGATCAGGGATTCTTTAGCTAAACGGTATTCAATCAAATCCTTGATCGTCACTAATTTTAAATTGTGCTTATCTGCCAGTTTACGAAGATCTGGCAAACGCGCCATACTTCCATCTTCATTCAACACTTCAATCAACACACCTGATGGTTTAAAACCTGCTAAACGCGCAAAGTCCATCGAAGCTTCTGTATGTCCCGTGCGGCGCAATACTCCTTCTGTACGAGACTTTAACGGGAAAATATGACCAGGTCTTCCTAAATCAGAAGGCTGAGTTGCGGGATCGACTAATGCCTTAATGGTTTTAGAGCGATCGGATGCTGAAATACCCGTCGTACATCCGTTTCCTAACAAGTCAACGGAAACCGTAAATGGCGTCTCATGGGAAGTCGTATTCTGATTCACCATCATCTCTAAACCCAAAGCCTGGCAACGCTCATCCGTCAAAGACACGCACATTAATCCGCGCGCTTCCTTAATCATAAAATTGACGATTTCAGGCGTTATCGCTTCTGAGGCACAAATCA
>JAGWUO010000134.1 GCA_028868395.1 Cytophagales bacterium
GAAGGAACCGAAGAAACCATGTCCTATGGAATGCCCACCTTTAAATTAAATGGTAATTTGGTCCATTTCGCGGCATGGAACAACCATTTGGGATTTTATCCAACACCCAGTGGGATTAAGAATTTTGTACAAGAATTAGCCCCTTATGAAGGCTCGAAAGGGGCGATTAAGTTTCCCTATCATTCGCCTATGCCTTTAGAACTCATTAAAGAGATTACTTTGTTTAGAGTTCAGGAGAATTTAGCCAAAAAGAAACGATGAGAAAACTCCTTTTCTGCTTCTTAGCAGCCACTTTCAGCCTATGTGCTCAGACGAATGAAGAAAAAATCCATTCATTCATTCCTAAAATAGATTCCTTGTTTAAACTACAAGCGAATCTTTCTAAAATGCCCGGTCTTGTCTACGGAATCGTATATAAAGGCCAGTTAATTCATTCCAATGCACTAGGTCTCGCTCAAATCGAGAACGGCATAAAGGCCGACAAGACGGTTGATTTTCGGATCGCCTCGATGTCTAAAAGTTTTGCCAGTATGGCCATTCTTCAGCTGAGAGATGCGGGGAAATTACGCTTAGACGATCCAGCAGCCATTTACATTCCGGAATTAAAGTCGACTCAGTCTCTCACAAAAGATGCTCCAGTTATCACGATTCGCCATTTATTAACCCATGCGGCTGGATTTCCAGAAGATAATCCGTGGGGAGATCGCCAATTAGGGATTTCAGATGACACCTTTAAGGCAATGATCAAAAAAGGAATCACCTTCTCTACAAACCCAGGCGTTAGCTATGAATATAGCAATATGGGATTTGCGATGCTAGGTTTGATCATCAAAAACGTAAGCGGCCAAAGCTACCAATCCTATATCAAAGAACACATTTTCAAGCCATTAGGAATGAATCATACCTATTGGGAATACAGTGAAGTTCCTGCAAACAAATTAGCCTATGGATACCGTTGGATAGATAATAAATGGGTGAAACAACCCATGGAGCATGACGGTGCTTATGGAGCAATGGGTGGATTGATCACTACTTTGGAAGATTTCAGCAAATACACCGCTTTGCACTTATCAGCTTGGCCAGAGCGCGATGAATCAGAAAAAGGCCCACTTAAACGTAGTTCTTTGCGCGAAATGCAATTCCCTTGGAATATCAGCGGGTTTAATCCCAAATACACCTATCCAAACGGCCGAATGGGTAGTTCCTTTACTTCCTATGGCTATGGTTTAAGCTTCTTGCAAGATGATCAAGGAAGACGCTCTGTGGGACACTCTGGAGGATTACCTGGGTTTGGAAGTAATTGGCGGATTTATCCAGATTATGATTTAGGCATCATTTCTTTCGCGAATGTTACCTATGCGCCGGCAAGTTTCATCAATCTCAAAGTACTCGATTCTTTAATTTCCTTTACGAAGCTAAATCCTAGAAAATTGCCTGCATCTGCCATTTTAAAACAAAGACAAACCGAATTAGTTCGCTTATTACCTGAATGGAAGAACGGACCTGAATCAGGTATTTTCGCCGAAAACTTCTTTTTAGATTATTTCCCGGAAAAATTAGCAGCTGAAGCTAAAGCGATATTTGGAAAAATAGGACATATTCGTGCAATTCATGAGATTGTACCTGAAAATAATTTGAGAGGAACCTTTCGAGTGGAGGGCGAAAATGGAAGCGCAGAAGTCTATTTCACCCTAAGTCCTGAGAATCCGGCACTGATTCAAGAATACCACATTTCAGAAACAAAAAAGGCTCATAATTGAGCCTTTTTCTGTTTTTCTATTTTCTCAGTCCGTTTAAAGGACTTGAAACCTAATTCTGGAGAGTAACCCACCGAGTTTTTGGAATAATACCCTTTCTCGTTATACGGACGTTTCCGAGGATGCTCTTTACATTCCTGCGAACAGGCGCCTTCCATCTCTTTTAAACAAGTGGGACAAATCGCTAAATGCTCATTACATTCTGGATTCGCGCAATTCACCATGTGATCTGACTTCGTATGGCACACATGGCACTCGGAAATAATAGCTGGATTCACCGAATTCACCGGAGTCGCCACTCGATTATCAAACACATAGCAAGAACCATCAAAATCCTCGCCACCTTCTTCTAAACCATATTTAATGATCCCTCCGTGCAATTGATATACATCTGTAAATCCTTTTTCGATTAAATAAGCGGACGCTTTCTCGCACTTTATACCGCCTGTACAATAAGTAATCACCTTTTTGTTTTTCAAATGCTCAATCTCCTGCACATGATCTGGCAAATCGCGCAGGTTCTCCATGTCAAAAGTGTAAGCTCCCTTGAAACGCCCTAATTCATGCTCGTAATTCGAACGCATATCGACCAGAACCACATCAGGATCATTCTTCAATAATTGTTTAAACTCCTTTGGCTTCAAATGTTTGCCAGTACGTACGCGAGGATCTACTGGTAAATCAGAATGAACAATTTCGTTTTTTACACGAACATGGAGTTTATTGAACGTATGTGCTTCGTGATAATCGACTTTAAAGTCAAAATCAGTTCCGGCAAAAATGGGATCCGCTTCTAGCCAACGCATATAAGCATCGCAATCCGCTTTCAAACCAGAAACGGTACCATTTAAACCTTCGGCAGCTACAATAACACGTCCTAAAAGGTTATTTTCAATACAAAAAAGGTGATGTTTTACTCGGTACTCCTCCGGATTCGGAATAGGAGTATAGTTATAGTAAAGCAATACACTGTAAGGTTTCATCTTCAACATGATTTACAGATTAAACAAAAAATTAAGTGACGATGGGGAGATTCGAACTCCCAAACCTAACGGCACTACCACCTCAAGGTAGCGTGTCTACCAATTTCACCACATCGCCAAAAACGGTTAGTAAAATTACCAATTATTTACTTACTTGCCAAGAATTACAGAACTCAAAAAAATCAGTACAATGGCTTTAGAAATAAGCGGAAAATTAATTAAGAAATTACCTGAAGTTACAGGAACAGGTAAAAATGGCACCAATTGGATCAAGCAAGAATTTGTGATCGAAACACAAGATCAATACCCTAAAAAGGTATGTATGTCAGTTTGGGGTGATAAAACACAAGATTTAGGTCCGGTTCAGGAGGGCGAAATCGTCAAAGTACAATTCAACGTAGAATCAAGAGAATATAACGAGCGTTGGTATACAGAAATCCGTGCGTATCGCTTAGATCGCACTGGTTCAATCCCAGCAGGAGTGGAGCCTACACCGGCAGCAGGTGGATATCAATTCCCTCCATTAGCGGCTGAGAGTGGTGATGATTTGCCATTCTAAAGACTGGAGAGTATAGAGTAGAGATAATAGAGAAGGGGCCCTAAAGCCCCTTTTTTATTGATAAGTCCGAAGGAAATGAGTCCGTAAGGGAAAAATCACTTATGCAATCTATACTCTCTACTCTATTATCTATACTCTATTATCTATACTCTCTTATCAAACTCCATCGCCTGATGCACAATATCAGCCTCAATAAACGTATCTCCATAAGGCTGAAAGCCCAATGAAGCATACAATGGCATCACTGACACCTGTGCATGTAAATAGTAATGATGGCAATCAGGATATTCTTTAGCGGATTCTGCAAAAATATGCTGTATGATTAGGGAGGCATAGCCTTTACCCCGGGCAGATTCCAAGGTAGCAATTCGCTCTACCTTAATGCCTTTTTCTGTTTTGCGATAGCGACCGGTTGCCACTGGTGTAGCGTCTTCAAATAGTAAATAATGTCTAGCCACCGCGTCTAATTCATCAAATTCCTCAGATGGCAAGCACTTTTGTTCTTTAACAAACACCTCCGTACGAATGGCAAATACCTGTTCGATTTCTTCCGAACTAATCGCCTGAATGATCCTATTTTTCTTGCTTTCCATACGCCTCGATGATTTTACGCACTAATCGGTGACGAACAACATCTGAACCGTCTAATTCGACAAAGGCAATCCCATTAATTCCAGAAAGGATTCGTTCTGCTTCTCCCAAACCAGAAGTTTGGTTTTTAGGTAAATCCACTTGGGATTTATCACCTGTAATAATGGTTTTCGATTGAATACCCATCCGTGTCAAAAACATCTTCATTTGCATGGAAGTGGTATTTTGGGCCTCATCTAACAAAATGAAAGCCTTATTGAGTGTCCGACCACGCATGTAGGCCAAAGGAGCAATTTCAATTGTCCTATTTTCTAAATAGAATTTCAATTTCTCCGCCGGAATCATATCATCCAAAGCATCATAGATAGGACGCAAATAGGGATCAATTTTTTCTTTCAAATCACCTGGCAAGAATCCTAGGTTTTCCCCTGCCTCAACCGCAGGACGCGTGATAATGATTTTCTTAACTTCTTTGTTCTTCAAAGCCTTTACAGCCAATGCCACTGCTGTATACGTTTTACCCGTACCGGCAGGACCGATAGC
>JAGWUO010000135.1 GCA_028868395.1 Cytophagales bacterium
GCCTTTGCGCAATCTTCCAGGTCCTCTGCACAAGTAAATGCGATGACCTTCAATGTGCGATTAGACACCGAATCAGATGGCGCAAACCAATGGAAATACCGCGCAAAACATTGCGGGGAATTGATTCGCTACCATCAAGCAGATATAATTGGATTACAAGAGGCATTCTTGCATCAAATTACAGATTTAGAAAAGGAATTGCCCGGTTTTGGCTGGTTTGGTAAAGGCCGGGATGATGGGAAGGCTGAGGGAGAATTTTCTGCCTTAATGTACCGAAAATCAAAATTCAAATTACTGCAGGAGAAAACCTTTTGGTTATCTGATTCATGTGATAAAGTAGGTTTTGGCTGGGATGCTGCATGCCGCCGCGTGGTTACTTGGGGGCAATTTCAAGAGATTAAAACCGGGAAAAAATTCTTCGTTTTCAATACCCATTTCGATCATTTAGGCAAGGTAGCTCGCAGAGAAAGCGCGAAGCTTGTTTTACGTAAAATAGCTGAAATCGCAGGGAAATCCCCAGTGATTTTAACAGGCGATTTTAATGCTACCCCAGATGATGAACCGATTCAAATTTTAGTGGATGCAAAAAATCCAGCGCGTGTTATCGATGCAGAGAAGATTAGCCAAAATGGACATTATGGCCCATACAGCTCTTTTAATGGCTTTACCAAAGAACAAGATGGAAAACACATTGACTATATTTTTGTCAAAAATGGCCCTTCCGTTTTACAACATACCACCCATAGTGAGACCTGGGAAAATAAATATCCAACGGATCATTTTCCGGTGAGTGCTGTCATTAGAATCCCCTAAAGCATTTGGGAATTAAGCCTTAAAAAGGTAAATTTGATTATGGAAAATTTTATTGTTTCAGCGCGTAAATACCGCCCTACCCTATTTGATTCTGTGGTAGGCCAAAGTCACATTACCACCACTTTGAAAAATGCGATCAAGTCCAATCACTTGGCGCAAGCATTCCTTTTTTGTGGCCCGAGAGGGGTCGGTAAAACGACTTGCGCCCGTATTTTAGCCAAGACAATAAATTGCCAAGATTTAGGTGCGGACGGTGAAGCGTGCGGTAAATGTACTTCTTGCCATTCTTTCCAGGAAAATACCTCTTTAACGATTCACGAATTAGATGCGGCTTCGAATAACTCGGTAGAGGATATTCGTAACCTAATCGATCAAGTTCGCTATCCTCCTCAAAATGGTAAATACAAAATTTACATCATTGATGAGGTTCACATGCTTTCAGCTGCGGCCTTTAATGCTTTTTTAAAGACCTTAGAAGAGCCGCCATCCTATGCTATTTTCATTCTAGCGACGACGGAAAAGCACAAGATTTTGCCTACGATTCTGTCGCGTTGCCAAATCTTTGATTTCAACCGCATTCAATGGAAAGATATGGCGTCTCACCTTTCTGCGATCGCGGAAAAAGAAGGGATTACGGCGGAACCGGCGGCTTTGGAATTGATTTCCATCAAAGCGGATGGTGGTCTACGCGATGCCCTTTCGATGTTTGACTTAAATGTGACTTTCTCCACGGACAATGCGCTGAGACACGCGGATGTGTTGGAGAATTTACACATACTAGATAGTGATTACTACTTCCAATTAACGGATTTTTTCGTAAATCAAAACCATACGGACGCGCTCGTTTTATTGGACGAGATTATGCGCAAAGGTTTTGATGGTCAGCAGTTTATCGCCGGCTTATCGGAGCATTTCCGTAATTTGTTATTTGCCAAAGATCCGAAGACGCTTGCCTTAATGGAATTAAGCGAAGAAAATCGGGCGAAATTTCAGGCGCAGTCCGCGAAAACGTCTGCCTCCTTCTTATTGTCTGCCATGAACCTTTGCTCTCAATGCGAGATTCATTACAAAGCAGCGAAGAACGCGCGTTTACATGTCGAATTGACCTTATTGAAAATCAACTATTTGCCGTCGGTTTACCAACCTACCGCATCTCAACCTGCGGTGGAGGGTGGCGCCGGAAAAAAGTCTGAGTCTAAACCGATAGCTGCGGCTGCGGTTTTGGCGGCTCCAGTAGCTCCGACTGAACCCGTTATTCAAGCCGTTCCTACCGAAGCCCCGCCAGTGGCTTCAACACCAGTTCAGGCGACTCCCGTTCAGGAGATCGCTCCCGTTCAAACAGCCCCCGTTCAAGGTATCTCTGCTGAAACATCCCCTAAACCTACGAGTCATGGATTACGTAGCGCCAAAAAAGTGGTGAGTACGGGGCAAGCCGAACATGCGGCTGAGGTAAGCGCGCTAGGCAACGTTCGAAATGAGCCATTCACTTTTGAAGAGCTCAATCTCGTTTGGACTCAAATCGCACAAGAATTCAAACAGGGTAATTTCATCAACAAATATGTGATGATGAACCGTGAAATCAGTCTCATCGATTCTATCATTCATATCAAGGTAGAAGGCGAAGTGCAGATTCAACAGTTCAATGATTCATTGAAACTTGAATTAGTGGGCACTTTACGTGAAAAACTGAAGAACGATAGCATCGATATCAGTTTGGATCTGATGGCAGGTGAGGTTTCTGACAAAAAGATGATTTATACGCAATCAGACAAATACGATTTCTTATCTAAAAAACACCCAATTCTTGTCGAAATGAAACAACGAATGGGATTAGATTACGAATTTTAACGGATTTGGCCCTGACCAATTCCAATCCATTTTTCGGTCACTAATTTTTCTAGAGCGAAGGGGCCACGCGCGTGTAATTTTTGGGTAGAAATACCTATTTCAGCTCCTAATCCAAATTCTCCTCCATCCGTAAAGCGGGTAGATGCGTTCCAATAAACGGCCGCGGCATCCACGGTTGACAAGAAAAACTGCGCCTCTTTTTCATCACTTGAAACGATTGCCTCCGAGTGTCTAGAGGAATAAGTCGAAATATGTTCGATGGCTTCAGGTAAATCCTGTACCACCTTGATGGAGCAAGCAAAGTCTAAGAATTCACGACCAAAATCCGATTCAACCGCTTTTTCTAAGTAAGGATACCCTACTTTTTCTAATGCAGTAAGAGCTACAACATCTGCATAAATCTTGACCGAATAGGTCTTTAGAGATTCAGCCACTAATGGAAGAAATTCCGCTGCTATCGATTGATGTACAATAATAGTATCTAATGAATTACAAACAGAGGGACGTGAAACTTTAGCATTCACCACGATAGCCACAGCCATAGATAGATCTGCCGATGCTGCCACATACGTATGGCAGACACCCGCACCTGTTTCAATAGTAGGTACTAATGATTCTTTGCGAACCCGCTGAATCAAGGCCTCTGAGCCTCGCGGGATAATCACATCGATGTATCTGACTGCCGTCAAAAGTGTCGTCACGTGTGCGCGATCGGTGGGCATTAAATAAACTAGATCCGTGGAAAAGCCATTTTGAGCGAGTGCCTGATGAATCAATTTAACTAAAATAGTATTCGTGTGAAAGGCATCCGAACCTCCGCGCAAAACAACGGCATTTCCAGAGCGGATGCAAAGCGCTGCCACGTCGATCGTTACATTAGGCCGTGATTCAAAAATGACACCTACCACTCCAAGTGGCACCGTTATTTTAGATAAGTCTAGTCCATTCGGTAGCGTTTTCTTCGATAACACTTGACCTGTTGGATCTGGTAACTGCATCACAGAAAGAACGCTTGAAGCTAAAGCATCTAATCGATCTTGGGTTAACAGGAGTCGATCTCGCATGGGATGATCGATTGCCATTTGATCTACATCCTGTTGATTTTCTCGTAAAATTTCCGAAGAATTCACCCGAATCAACTCTGCTATTCTAGCCAAAACTCCATTCCGAGATTCTCCATTTGCCATCGCTAAGGAGGATGCAGCAAAACGAGTGCGTTGAAATTGGGCTAGAATAGTCGACATTAACGTAAAATTTTAATTTGCTGGACGGCACCGTCTTCTTTTTTCCAAGATAACAGGTAGGTTCCGGCTGGAAATGCAGACAAATCCAAAGGTTGAATCTGCTCTCCTGACCCAAAATTAGCGTTTTTAGACGACATAATCATCCGTCCCATCGCATCCGAGATAAAATAGGTCACTAAAGAAGGTTTTTCTAAACTAAATTTCCATTGAAATATTCCTGTCGTCGAGGGATTAGGATAAACGATGGATGAGGTCGTTTCTTCGCTTATGGCCAAGATAGGACTATCAAAGACAGCCATTTGGGCATCTAACCAAACTAGGCGTCCCTGTATCCAATTTTTCAACCAATTCACTTCATCACTTAAGGTTGCCCCTACATAGTAATTTGGCCAAATCTTTTTACCCATTAGAGGGTATTTTTGAAAATTCCTTGTCAGTGGGTCCTTTAATGCAACCTGCGCCGAATCAATCGTAGCAAAAAGAGTATTCGTATTCAAAAAGCTAGAGCGAACGGTCTTCCAA
>JAGWUO010000136.1 GCA_028868395.1 Cytophagales bacterium
GGAGAAGAATTATTAACTAAAACGATTGGCGTTTTCGACGAGATGGATCCGTTTTTGGGCAATTGCCTGAAAGAGATGGTGACGCTTGATCGTTTCGATTTGGACTCGCGCAAGGGCAAAAATCCTGGCGGTTATAACTATCCATTGGAGGAAACGGGCTACCCGTTCATCTTTATGAACGCGGCGGGCACGGTACGTGATGTCGTGACTTTATTACACGAAGGTGGTCATGCGGTGCACAGTATTTTGACCAAAGACTTAGCCTTAAATTCCTTCCGTAATTTCCCCTCTGAGGTGGCAGAACTGGCTTCGATGAGCATGGAATTGATGACGATGGACCTTTGGGGACATTATTTCACGAATCCGGAAGAGGCGAAACGTGCCAAAATCAAGCACCTTGAAGACATTCTAGAAACACTACCTTGGGTGGCAACAATCGATGCTTTCCAGCATTGGGTGTATGAAAATCCAACTCATACGGTGGCACAACGCGAAGAGAAGTGGAACGAAATCGTTTCGAAATTCTCGGATACGGTGACAGATTGGTCAGGATTAGCGGAGGTGCGATCGAATAGTTGGCAAAAACAATTGCACCTGTTCGAAGTACCATTCTACTACATTGAATATGCGATTGCGCAATTAGGGGCGCTGGCGGTTTGGCGAAATTATTGCCAAAACCCGAAAAAAGCCCTCGAACAATACATCGCCGCGCTTTCACTGGGATATACACAGCCAATGAAAACGATTTATGCCACAGCAGGAATCGAATTCAATTTCAGTAAGCCGTACATCCAAGAATTAATGGACTTTTTAGCAGATCAAATTAAAAAAATTGCCGAAAGTTAGGCGAACGATGACCTATTCCTTATTTTTGCAAATAATTATTGACACAGCCTTATGAAATTAACGAATTTACTTTCTTTAGTAGCCATTTTAGCGGTAGCGACTTCTTGTGATTACCAAAAAAATAACACAATCAAACAAAAAGACGTGCGCAAAGGCGATGAGTATGTGTACGGTGTTCACCCAGACAGTGCAGCGGTTCAATCTCAATTGAAATACGATGCAAAACCTGAACTAGAAGTGAAAGCTAATGCGATCCGTGAGAAATTATTCAAAGGAAAAGCGATTAATCAAGGAAATTAATTCCTGATCACATAGATTTTAAAGAAGCCGGTTTATCCGGCTTTTTTTATGGTCTTTAACGGGAGTCGTTTGATTAATGCACCAACATATCTCGCAAGAACGTCAGTTGGTAAATTCCCGCCACATAGATGAGCGACCAGATCAGCGAAGAAATCCCCATCAAGAATAAAATACGTGGGGTAGGTACTTTAAAGGACAAGGACAACAAACTACCTCCAATCGGGGTGAAAATCAAAGGTGTCAAGGCAGCAATTCCTTTCATTCCGAAACGCTGCCAGATATCCACCGCATAGCGAATACGTTTGGAGAAAATCTTCGGTTTGGTTTTTCGGTATTTGGCAATCACGCCTAAGATCGCTTTGCCTACCGTAACAATAATCGTAACTGTAGCCATCGCCCCTAACCAGGTAAATAGCACGGTCTCGTACCAGGTCAAGCCCAAGCTAAAACCCGTAATGGGTCCCGCAATAAACTTCAATCCCGTGGCGATCATTACACCAGAATAGGCTGCCCAAGACATTATTTCGCAGATTGATAGATGGATTTACCTTCGTCCAAGAAGCTAACAAAGTGAGCCACATTGGCATCGAAAGCCACCGGTTGAACCATTGGCTTATCATCCTTACGAGGATCTAATAAGACGTAATGCGGTTGCGCGTTCGAGTTGAAGCGGGAGATTTGGAAGTCGAGGTTTTGGTCCCCTAAAGTCTTCTTCTCCTGGCCGTCCACTTTAGACGTATACCATTTCGATGCAGGCAATTCCGTCTTATCATCGCAATACAAGGCCACCACCACATAATCGTTTTTTAGTCGCTGTAAAACGGAAGGATCTGACCAAACGTATTCCTCCATTTTCCGGCAATTCACACAACCGTGGCCCGTAAAGTCGATAAACAAAGGTTTGTTTGCCTTCAACGCAGCGGCTTTCGCCTGCTCGAAATCAAAATAACCGTCTAGGCCTAAAGGCAACTCTAAGAAATCGCTGTATAAAACATCCTTCGTCTGTGCGACAGGCTCAGCAGCTTGAGAACCCTTGAAATCTTGTGAATTCATCGGAGGCAACCAGCCCGAAAGACCTTTCAACGGCGCTCCAAACATCCCCGGAACCAAGTAAATGACAAAGGCTAAAACCGCCGTCGCAAACAAAGTACGTGGAACAGATAAATTCTTCGAGGGACCATCATGTGGCAAGGAAATCTTACCGAATAAATACAAGGTAAGTGCCGTGAAAATCGCAATCCAAATCGCTAAGAAGATCTCGCGATCCAACAGATGCCAGTGATATACTTGATCTGCTACACTTAAGAATTTAAATGCAAGCGCAATTTCCAAGAAGCCTAACACCACTTTCACCTCGTTCATCCAATTGCCTGACTTAGGCAATTTCTGCATGAATCCAGGGAAGATCGCGAATAACGTAAACGGAATCGCGAAGGCTAGAGAAAAGCCTAACATCCCTATGATAGGTTTCAAGAACGCACCTTGGGAGGCCGCAATCAAGATAGATCCCGCTAGTGGTCCCGTGCAAGAAAAGGAAACCAATACCAACGTAAAGGCCATAAAGAACACGCCGACGAATCCACCTTTGTCCGACTTCGCATCCACCGTATTCACTAAATTCGAAGGTAAGACGATTTCAAATGCCCCTAAGAATGAAATCCCAAAGAGGATAAATATCGTAAAGAAAATCATGTTAGGAATCCAGTGCGTGCTCAAAAAGTTCGCGAAACTTGCACCCGCGAAGAAGGCTAAAAGTGTTCCAAAAAACACGTAGATCAACACAATGAATCCACCATATAAAAACGCTAAACCTTTACCGCCCTTTTGCTTCGTGAAGAAACTTACGGTCATCGGGATTAAAGGGTACACGCATGGCGTCAATAAAGCCAAGAATCCGGCGCCTAAGGCGATCCAGAAGAAAGCAAAAAGGGAGTCGACTTGGGGAGCTTCTGTAGGCGTGGCCACCTCTACTGGTTTTGCCACAACGGAATCCACGGGAGTCGACTTTGCCTCTGCAGAAACAGGCGTATCCGCAAAAGCCACCATCTCTGCCTTTCCTTTCAGACTAAATGGCCCTTTGATAGGAACACAAAGTCCGGAAACATTGGAACAGGATTGCGAATCATAGGAACCTTCAATCAAATAATCGGAGGCAGTGATTTTAATTTTTTGACGAAATTCGGCTTGGTCGGTGAAATACGTATACGTCCCATTCCAAATCTCTGTGTCATTTTTAGAATGCGGATTGATGGCTTTCAATTCCCCCACTGTTTGATACCCAGCACCTGGCTTGAAAGTAACGGTCGTTACGGTAGGACCTAAATCTTTGTCAAAATCAGAGGAATATAAATACCAATCTTTTTCGATTGCGACTTTAAAAATCACTTCTGCCTGCTCCCCTACTTTCGGGTTTGCGGGCTTGATCGACCAAGACCATTTAGCGGGTGTAATCTTTTGGGCAATAGCCGGAATGGCCATGATGGCAAGCAAAAGAAAGGCGATATATTTTAATTTCATGTTTGTCTCAAAATGCAAAGTCAAAATTAAGAAAAAAGCGCAGAAACATGCGTGATATTTGTCTTATTATAAGGTCCTTTCATTTTTCAATTCGGAGAAAAAAACGTAATTTTGACCTTTCAAATTGTAATCCAGAACCCATTCTTTTTTATGGCATCCACTTTCCCTACACAACGAGACAAAGAAATTTTTGACCTGATTAACCAGGAGGCACATCGCCAAGAATTTGGCATTGAATTGATCGCCTCTGAAAACTTCACATCCCCTCAGGTGATGGAAGCGCAGGGAAGTGTTTTAACTAACAAATACGCCGAAGGACTTCCAGGAAAGCGTTATTATGGTGGTTGTGAAGTAGTGGATGAAGTGGAGACGTTAGCGATTGAGCGTGCGAAGCAATTATTCGGAGCAGCTTGGGCGAACGTTCAGCCTCACTCTGGTGCGCAAGCGAATGCGGCAGTTTTCTTGTCGTTCTTAAACCCTGGCGATAAAATCTTAGGATTTGATCTATCACACGGTGGTCACTTATCACATGGTTCTCCGGTGAACTTCTCGGGTAAGTATTTCCAAGCGTTCTTCTACGGCGTGGAAAAAGAGACGGGATTAATCGATTGGGACAAAGTAGAGGCGACTGCGGTAAAAGAAAAACCAAGATTGATCATTTGTGGTGCGTCCGCTTATTCTCGTGATTGGGATTATGCTCGTCTTCGTGCGATCGCTGACCAAGTAGGGGCGATTTTATT
>JAGWUO010000137.1 GCA_028868395.1 Cytophagales bacterium
ACTAAGAACGAGCTAGAGTCTCGTTAAAATGTTTTTGGTTTAAGGCCAAATTCATCTGATTCCATTCGATTTTCTTCGAAAATGCTTCTTTACGAATAGCACAATCCGCAATCGAACAGTGATTACAACATTCATCTAAACAAGGATCCGCGTGGACGAATATCTCCACGTGGGTTGCTTGTAACTCGCCTAGCATTTCTTCGAAGGCATGTATTTCCTCGTGTGTTCTGTTTAAATCCCAATAACGCGGCAAAGTCAAATGACAATCAATATGTAAATCACCGCCATATTGTTGCACACGTAGATTGTGTAAATCAATCCATTCCTCTTTTTTATTCTCGACAACCCAATCCGTCACTTTTTGGAACAACGCTGGGTTTGTTTCATCCATCAAGGCCGCTACCGACTCTCGGATCAAATGAACACCTTGCCAACACATAAATCCTGCAAATAAAAAGGAGGCTACTGAATCGACCCAATACCAGTGAGTATAATACGTAATAGCCAAAGCCACCACTACTAAAATGCCATTATAGGCATCTAAACGCAGATGTTTACCATCGGCAATTAAAGCAGGTGAGTGGGAGGATCGCCCTTTTTGGACTAAAAAATAACCCATTAATCCGTTAATTCCAGCCGACACAAAAGAAACAACCATACCCACATCTAAGCTCTTCAACTCAGGTGATGCATATAGATGCTGTGAAGCGTGAAGGAAAATGTAAGCTGCGGCTAAGAGAATAAGTACTCCTTCTAAACCAGAAGCGAAAAACTCAATCTTTCCATGGCCATAAGGATGATTCAAATCTTTAGGCAGGGAGGCTAAATAAATCGAATAATAAGCAAAACAGGCCGCTACGACATTAATAATCGACTCTAAGGCATCCGTCAACAAAGTCGTGGATCCACTCGCATAGTATACCGAAAACTTCGCTGCCATGATGAGCAACGAGACGACAAAAGAAAGAAGGACAAGCCGCTGTTTCATTAGGACAAAGATAGTATTTTTACCGAATGGAAACGGAAAACAATCCTTGGAAAACACTCCATCAAGAAACGGCCTACGAGAATGCGTGGATTCGAGTGGAACACCATGAAGTCTTGAATCCAGCTGGTAATCCCGGCATTTATGGAAAAGTTCATTATAAAAATACGGCGATTTCAATCGTGGCCGTCGACTCAGCGGGTTTCACCTATTTAGTCGGTCAATACCGCTATACATTGAATGCCTATTCTTGGGAGGTGCCTGAGGGTGGATGTTCTATCGAATCGGGCGAATCTACATTAGAAGCGGCAAAACGCGAATTATTGGAGGAAACTGGTCTAGTCGCCACTGAGTGGACAGAACTAGGGGAGGTGTACCTCTCGAATTCGGTGAGTGATGAGAAAGCGGTGATGTATTTAGCCCAAAACCTTAGCCAGCATCAAGCCTGCCCTGAAGAAACGGAACAATTAAAAATTCGCAAGTTACCGCTAAGAGAGGCAATAGAAATGGCTCAAACTGGCCAGATTACTGACGCCCTAAGTGTGTTGACCTTATTAAAGATCCCAGCTCTGCATCTCTTTTAGTTCATCATAATCTGTTAAATCATATTTAACGGGTACGATGCTTACATAATTCTCTGCTAAGGCATCTAAATCGGTATTATTATTCAGGTCCTCATTGTATAAATCCCCATCCATCCAATAATAAGGCTTCCCATATGGATCTTTGCGCTCTTCAAAACGCTCTCTGAAAATGGCATTAGCCTGTTTAACTACTTTAACCCCTTGCAAGGGCATGGAAGAATGCGCCGGGAAATTTACATTTAGGGTAAGTCCTTTGGGTAAACCGTGGACAAGTACTTGCTGGCAAATTTTGATGATATAATCGTGGCAATGAGAGAAATCTGCATCAGCAGCAAAATCGCAAAGAGAGAATCCAATAGCCGGAATGCCTTCCATGGCTGCCTCGATGGCCGCAGACATCGTTCCAGAGTACAATACCGCAATAGAGGCATTCGAACCGTGGTTAATTCCTGAAACTACTAAGTCGATTTTACGGTCTTTCAGAATTTGGTGTTTACCTATTTTTACACAATCTGCTGGAGTTCCCGAGCATTTATACGATAGAATATGATCGCCAAAATCATTCGTCTTCACCACGCGCAATGGTTCACCCAACGTAATCGCATGACCCATTCCGGATTGATGTGTATCAGGAGCCACCACTACGACTTCGCCCATTTCGGACATGATTTCCGTTAACACGCGGATACCTTTGGAATAGATCGAATCGTCGTTTGCGATGAGAATAAGTGGCTTCATATGTTGCTATTTTGACTGCAATTTACAAATTTTGGCTATGATTTTACGCAAAGCAACGCTCGAAGACATTCCCCTCATTCAAGAAATTGCAGAAGAAGCCTGGAGACCCACCTACGGCCACATTTTAACAGAGGAGCAGACCTTGTACATGATTCCGATGATGTATAATACGGAATTAATTAGCTCGCAAATTCACTTATTCTCCATAGTAGAATCGGAAGGTAATGCCATTGGTTATTGCTCTTTTGAGAAGACCTCAAATATTGAGGGAAAATTGCATAAACTCTATTTACGACCATCCGTTAAACAGAAAGGTGCAGGAAGCTTCATTATCGAACAGATCAGTAATCAAGCTCGCTCGATGGGACTAACATCGATCTATTTAAACGTCAACAAACACAATTCCGCCGTTGAATTTTACCTTAAAAAAGGTTTTATAAAGGACCACGAAATGGTCTTAGATATAGGCAATGGCTATGTGATGGATGATTACGTTATGCGATTAATGCTATAGCCCGCTCTATCAAAGACCGAATTTGACCTTCAGGGTCTTTCGAAAATTCATTCGTCATGCGATTCGCTAAAATAGCATTCAACGAAACCATTTCGTGCCCCATCGCACCTGCGAAGGCGTAATAAGCCGCCGTTTCCATTTCGATATTGGTAATTTCTTGGCCATCCATTTTAGCAGCTGCTACTTTTTCTAAAAAATCAGGTCTAATCGAATGCATTCTGATCGTTCGACCTTGCGGCGCATAAAATCCTGGAGCAGTCAGAGTAACTCCCTTGTACGCATTCAAAGGATTAAATTGCTCGCAAAGGGATGAGCTAGCCTTTGCAGCATAAAGAGGTAGAGGGTAATCGATCGCTTTAGTCCAAGCGGCTAAAACATCAACAGATATCGACATTGCCGAATCAAAACCGTAAAATTGGGCTAAATTATCAAATCCAATCGCTGCAGTGGAAATCAAAATCGAATCCACAGGGATATGAGACTGAATACTACCTGAAGTTCCGATACGGATAAGCTGTAAGGATCTTTTTTCCGTTTTTTCCAGACGCGTTTGAAAATCTATATTAACTAGTGCGTCTAATTCATTCATCACAATCTCCACATTATCCGCTCCAATACCACTGGATAACACACCGATCTTTTTACCTCTTAATTGGCCTAAATGAGTCACAAATTCCCTTTTATGGACTATTTCAGTCACCTCATCGAAAAAGGCAGAAACGGTGGGAACACGCTCTGGATCACCCACCAAAATAAGTGTATCTGGAATTTGATCTGGACGTAAGTTCAAATGGTAGGAACTTCCATCCGGATTTATAATTAAGTCAGTGGGAGAGAAATAGGTCATGCGCAAATTTATTGATAATTTTCCAATGTAATTAGCCTGCTATGAAAAGTACCAAGTCTGATATCCATCATAAACTACGGTTCCAATTAGAGAAATCGTTGGAGGAAGCCCGTAGAGATTATGCTTTAGCAAAAGAATCCCGGGATTCTGACACTAAAAGTAGCGCTGGGGATAAATTTGAAACGGGACGGGAGATGATGCAACGAGAGATGGATAAATTAAGTGCTCAAGTAGATAATTTGCTAAATTCTATTGCCAAATTAGACCGAATAGCTGAATATCCTACTTCAACAATCATTTCAGAGGGCAGTTTAGTGGTGACAGATCAAGAAACCTATTACCTTTCGATAGGCTACGGAAAAATAGAGACGGTCTATGCTATTTCCATCGAATCACCACTTGGAGTGGAATTAAAAGGCAAAAGAATAGGGGATCGCATCGAAATGCGAGGCCGCAACATCACCATAAAACACATTGACTAATATGGAAGAATACATCAAGACCTTTCCGGAGGCCACCCAAAAAATCTTAATCGAGGTGCGCGACGCGATTCGCTCCGTCGTACCTGAGGGAACCGAAGAAACCATGTCCTATGGAATGCCCACCTTTAAATTAAATGGTAATTTGGTCCATTTCGCGGCATGGAACAACCATTTGGGATTTTATCCAACACCCAGTGGGATTAAGAATTTTGTACAAGAATTAGC
>JAGWUO010000138.1 GCA_028868395.1 Cytophagales bacterium
GTTGATTAACGATAATGCCAAAGTCTACAAAGGTGGCTCTTGGGCAGATGGCCCTTATTGGTTATCTCCAGGTACCCGTCGATATTTAGACAAAAACGAATCTTCTTCTACCATCGGTTTCCGTTGCGCTATGTTCGCTCCAGGAAAACCAACGAAGCGATAAGTATACTCTTATTTTAAAGCAGCCAGCGCTAAGAAAGACAATTTCCCCGTGCTGGCTGCTTTTATTTTAGCCCCTGCCGCTAAAAATGTCGCGCCCGTCGTCAGCGTATCGTCCACCATCAATATACGCAACCCGTCCAACTCATCCGGTCGAAACACTTCAAACACTTCCTCTAAGGTTTGATATCGTTCTGCTCGATTCAACCCGATCAACGAAGTAACCTGTTTTGTCCGTAGAAGATGTCCCTCCGAAATCGGTATACCGGATGCCCGCGAAATCCCCTTCGCTACGCAGGCAGCTTGATTATAGCCCCGTTCTTTTAGCCGGGACGGATGCAAGGGCATCGGGATAATCAAATCGTACTCTTTCGTAGAAAACGACCGCCCCACACAAGACCCCAAATACTCCCCCAAGCCTTCCTGCCCTTTGTATTTAATCTGGTGTAACAAATGCTGCACCTTCCCTCCCTCCGAAAACACAAAATAGGCGTGCACACGATCGTACTCAATCAATCCGTCAAGCTTGTGCGAGATCCAATTAGGCTGTTCTAGGAATAATCCGGGGCTTGGCAGTTCGAATCGACAGCGGGTACAGATCCAATTTTCAGATCGAATAAGCACCTGATCGCAAGCAAAACAACATTTGGGATAAAGTAATTGTAAAAAGGCATTAATCATTTAGAAAAAACTTTTGTATTTAACTAAGTTTCAGTAATTTTGCACCCCTAAACAAGTACTCGAACGAGAATGTTGTCCAAGTACTTGATAATTAGCAAACGATTCAAAAACGGATTAAAAAAATTATTTCATAATTAACCTTTTAAAATGGCACGCGATTTAAAATTCACTAGAAACATCGGTATTGCTGCGCACATTGATGCGGGTAAAACCACCACTACGGAACGTATCCTGTATTATGCAGGGGTTTCCCACAAAATTGGTGAAGTACACGATGGTGCGGCAACAATGGACTGGATGGAGCAAGAGCAAGAGCGTGGTATCACGATCACTTCTGCTGCAACGACAGTAGGTTGGAAATACCGCGATCAAGATTACCACATCAACATTATCGATACTCCAGGTCACGTTGACTTTACAGTAGAGGTAAACCGTTCATTACGTGTATTAGATGGTCTAGTATTTTTATTCTCTGCAGTAGATGGTGTTGAGCCTCAATCAGAGACTAACTGGCGTTTAGCGAATAACTACAACGTAGCACGTATCGGTTTCGTTAACAAAATGGACCGTTCAGGTGCTGATTTCTTAAACGTGTGTAAGCAAGTGAAAGAAATGTTAGGTAGCTACGCAGTGCCTTTGCAATTGCCTATCGGAGCTGAAGAAGGATTCGAAGGGGTAGTTGACTTAGTTAACTTCCGTGGTATCAAATGGAACGAGGCAGATAAAGGAATGACATTCACTGAGGTACCTATCCCAGATGATATGTTAGAAGAGGCGACTGAATACCGTGAGAAATTATTAGAAGCAGTAGCTGAGTTTGATGAGTCTTTGATGGAGAAATACTTCGAAGATCCAGCCTCTATCTCAGAAGATGAAATCTTAGCCGCTTTACGTGCAGCTACGATCTCAATGAAAATCGTTCCAATGCTTTGTGGTTCATCTTTCAAAAACAAAGGTGTTCAAACGATGTTGGATTACGTAATGGCGATCTTACCATCTCCATTAGATAAAGAAGGCGTTAAAGGAACTCACCCAGATACGGGCGAAGAGATTTTACGTAAGCCAAGTGAGTCTGAGCCATTCGCGGCTTTGGCCTTTAAAATTGCAACTGACCCTTACGTAGGTCGTTTATGTTTCATCCGTGCTTATTCAGGTGGATTGGATTCAGGTTCTTATGTATTGAACAACCGTTCAGGAAACAAGGAGCGTATCTCTCGTATCTTCCAAATGCACGCGAACAAGCAAAACGCGATCGAGCGTTTAGGTGCTGGTGATATTGGTGCGGTAGTAGGTTTCAAAGACATCAAAACAGGAGATACCCTTTCTGATGAGAAACACCCAATCATTCTTGAAGCAATGGACTTCCCAGAGCCAGTTATCGGATACGCAATCGAGCCTAAGAAAACGGCTGATGCAGATAACTTCTCTAAAGCGATCACTAAATTGATCGAAGAAGATCCTACATTACAAGTTGAATCTAACGAAGAGACTGGTCAAACGATCATCAAGGGTATGGGTGAGCTTCACTTAGAGATCATCATCGACCGTATGCGTCGTGAGTTCAAAGTGGAAGTAAACCAAGGTGCTCCTCAAGTAGCTTACAAAGAGTCTTTAACGAAGACAACTGAACACCGTGAGGTTTATAAGAAACAATCAGGTGGTCGTGGTAAGTTTGCTGATATCGTATTTGAAATCGGACCAAGAGAAGACGAAAAACCAGGTTTAGAATTCGTTAACAATATCGTGGGTGGTGTGATTCCTCGTGAATTCATTCCAGCGATCCAAAAAGGTTTCGAAGAAGCAATGAAAAATGGTGCTTTGGCTGGATACCCAATGGATTCCATGAAAGTTCGTTTATTCCACGGATCTTTCCACGATGTCGATTCAGATTCATTATCATTCGAATTAGCAGCTCGTATGGGTTACAAAGAAGCTGCGAAACAAGCGGGTGCTAAGTTAATGGAGCCTATCATGGCCGTTGACGTAGTTACTCCAGACGAATATACTGGACCTATCACAGGTGACTTAAACCGTCGTCGTGGTATCATGAAAGGTATGGATTCTCGTCAAGGAGCCGTTATCTTGAAGGCTGATGTGCCTCTTTCTGAATTATTCGGTTACGTAACAGATTTACGTACGATGTCTTCAGGACGTGCAACAGCATCTTTAACGTTCTCTCACTACGAATTCGTTCCGCAAAACATCGCTGACGAAGTAGTTAAGAAAGCAAAAGGATTGTAAGATTCTTTGAAGATAGAGAAAAGCCCGAGCGATTTGTTCGGGCTTTTTTTATGCCAAAACCTCTCATCCTTCCCACGCTCTCTTCATCCACTCCCGCTATCTTTTGTCTAAAAAGAAGAATTCTTTCCTAGAATGGATGTATTTTTGAATTCATTAATTTGATTGCTATGACTAAAATTATCGAGACTCAAGCCATTTCCAAACGTTACGTAATGGGGGAGGAAATCATTGATGCCTTAAAGAATATCAATATTTCGGTGAATAAGGGTGAATATGTTGCTTTTATGGGTCCATCGGGTTCTGGTAAATCCACTTTAATGAACATTGTAGGCTGCTTAGATACGCCTTCTACGGGCAAATATATCTTGAATGGACAAGATGTATCAGAGATGTCTGAAAATGAATTAGCCGCAGTAAGAAACAAGGAAATTGGTTTTGTTTTCCAAACCTTTAACCTACTACCTCGCCAATCAGCACTAGAAAACGTAGCCTTGCCTTTAATTTATGCAGGTTTCACTAAGAAAGAGCGCACAGAAATCGCGATGAACGCGCTAAAAGGGGTAGGACTAGACAACCGCGCCTTGCATAAGCCGAACGAGCTTTCAGGGGGCCAAAGACAGCGTGTAGCCGTAGCTCGCGCCTTAGTGAACGACCCTTCGATCTTACTAGCCGATGAGCCTACTGGTAACCTAGATACCAAAACCTCGTATGAGATCATGGATCTCTTTGATCAATTACATAAAAAAGGCAATACCATCGTCATGGTAACCCACGAAGACGATATTGCCCAATATGCCCACCGTATCATTCGTTTACGTGACGGTGTCGTTGAATCTGACACCATCAATAAGAACGTAAGGAAGGTAGAAAAAGTCTAGAACTTAATCCGATCTGTTCCGTACGGTGCACGTTGTGCTCTGCGTAACCACGTATTCGCTTCCGCATCATTCACAAAGTGTTCCTTCGTGGGATCCCATTGCAATTTGCGTGGTATTTTCATCGCCACATGGGTAATCAAGCAAACCGTACAAGCGCGGTGCCCTATCTCAATCGGAGAAATCGGCTCCTTGCGTGACTCGATACATTCTAACCAGTTCCCGTGTTGATCATCAGAATTATAGAGATGAATCTCATTTGGCCCAATGACAGACTCTAAAATCTTCGGATTAGACGCATCCAAGGCTTTAGAACGCACTTTCGCCGTTGGATCGCTTGGAGTTGCCGCATAATCGCCTCTAGACACAAAAATCCACCCTTCAGTTCCTTCGTAGCGAATACC
>JAGWUO010000139.1 GCA_028868395.1 Cytophagales bacterium
CACGAAATTCATTTGGGACCAAAGATCCATCGTCGAATTCTCCAGCGGAGTTCCCGTCATGACGAGACGGAATTTCGCGTTTAATTTTTGGACGGCTTTGGTAATATTCGCTAATGGATTTTTAATCGCCTGTGACTCATCTAAAATCACATACGAGAATGCCTGCTTTTCGAACCATTCAATATCTGAACGCACCATCCCGAAAGAACACAGAATCAAATCGATCTTCCCGATTTGCGCCTGTAATTTCTCTCTTTGAGGCCCGCTGTAGACTAAAACACGTAATTGCGGGGTAAATTTCTTCGCCTCCATCTCCCAGTTATATAACAAGGAGGTAGGCATCACGAGCAAAGTAGGCAAGGTTTCGCCTTGTTCTTTTAAGCTCTGCAATAAACAAAGTGTTTGAACTGTCTTACCCAGACCCATATCATCGGCTAAACAAGCCCCTAATCCGGCGGCCTGACGTGTACGCATCCAACGGTAGCCTTCTAGTTGATAAGGACGTAACGTACCTTTGAAGTTCTTAGGTACAGGATATTCTTTCGCTTCCAGGGCTAAATCATTTACTGTTTTAGCTCTAAGTGCGGTTTTCACTAAATCTTGGTTCTCCCATTCCTGCACTAATTGGTAATGCTGACGACGTAAGAACACACCTTCTTCACCGGGACGCGTCTCAGAGAAGTAGAAAAGATCCTGGTAATCGTGGAACCAGTTGTCCGGAATCATCGCGATGGAACCGTCTGGCAAATGGAATTCTTTCTTCTTTTGTAAAATCAGCTGGCGGATTTTCAAGAACGGAATTTGGAACTCCCCAAACGAAATCACCGCCTGAATATCAAACCAGTCTAGTTTTTCTCCAATGCGTATCCTAATTTCTGGCTTTCCTAAGAAATAGCGGGGTGCTTGTCCATCACCTTTGAATTGCACGGCAAAACCCGCCTGATCCAGCGCTTCCTTGTTCGCCGTTAGCCATTGGACCGCGTCTCCACGTTGCATAAAGGCACGGCCATCGTTTTCCATCTTTAACCCAAGGGTCTTCAGTTGTTGGAAGGCACGCTTTTCCTTGACATGGGAACGCATAATTTTTTGAAAAGCATAACTATCTCCTTTCTTCTCGAAAAGGACGTTCGCTTCAGAGGATAAACCATCCCAAGGGAAGCGGTTATTGCCGTATTGGAAGGATAATACAAAGTTCCAGCGATCCGCTGCCTCCAAGGCCGCCTTCTTTTTTAAAGGTTCTTCTTCCTCTAATTTAGGAGCCGTAGGGCCATAAGAAAGTAAGAATTGAACCGGCTTTTCGGTATTGGTGATCTCGAATCCTTTCGGATGAACAGGATAACGAGCCACCATCGCCTTCACGAATTTGCGGAAGTAATCCTCCTCCATGTTCTTCGGAATCGCGACAAATTTCTTATTCAAAAATGGGCGCAATTTCTTGCCCTCTAGTTCTGGATTGAAGTGGTAAAGTTTTTGGTTCATCAGCATCCAAGCCGGCTCGTCGCATAACACGACTGCGTCTTTGTACTGGAACTCCAATTTATTGCCTAGGTATTTTAAGGTAGGGAAATAGTGGGTGTTCTCCTCATTGCGCATAAAGTGGAACAAGACGTCCACGGCCTCCGCTTCTATTTGCACGGATTGACGCATCGGATTTCCATCATTTCCCATGATGAAAAGCGTTTTATCCGGACAAATTAAACCAAAAATTTGGCCTCTTTTCTTCTCAATCACGGACATCACTGCCTCTTGAATCTCTTTCTCTCCTTTTTCCGCATCCCAGGTCTTCAAAAAGAATTCCTCCATCGTCTTGCGTTTCGAGGTATTGAACTTTTCAAAAACCGCCACTGGCTTCATACTCTCAATTAAACCCACAGCTGTACGATCACGATCGTCCAAAGCGTGCTCAAATTCGTGGAAATTACGGGAAGTAAGCGTTTGGTACTCCCAAGTCAATTGACCCTTCTCGTTTAATTGCACCACAAAGACGTCGAATAAATATCCGAGGCATTCGTGAGACAACAAAGAATAAACAACCTGGAAAGGTTTGTTAGGGGAGATTTTCATTTTAAAAACACCCGATTTCTCGGATTACAAGAGTCAAACCTTTAAAATTAAGGTTTTTTTCTCAATTGCAAGCAAGCCCAGTTGTTTTTTGATGCTTGCGCGATAAAATTAAGTTGCTGCTTTTCAGCGGATTCCAATAAAAGAGGAACGTCTTCGGTGTAGAAACCGCTTAAGAAAAGTAATCCTCCGGGCTTGATGCGCGCGGCGTATTCGGCCATTTCTGCTAACAGAATATTGCGATTGATATTCGCTAAAAGTACATCATATTGCGTGTCGTCTTCATCAGCGATCGTGCCTAATCCAAAAGGAATTTCGGCGCAATCATTCAGTCCAGCATTTTCGATTGAATTCTCCACCGACCATTCGTCGATATCGAATCCGCGGACAAAACTAGCTCCTCGCTTCTTAGCCACAAAAGCTAACAAACCAGTGCCTGTTCCGGCATCTAGCACACTTTTACCGGTCAAATCCACATCGAACAAAGCCTTCGTCATCAACGAAGTCGTTTCGTGGTGGCCTGTTCCAAATGACATTTTGGGATTAATCACCACTTCCATCTGAAATCCTGGCTCTGAGGGATGAAAACTCGCCCGAATCAACACTAAATCCTCAATGCGAATGGGATCATAATTACTTTCCCATACCTCATTCCAATTTTGCTTCTCGATGCGGTTCGTCTCGTAAGTACTTAAGCCATAACGCGACATAATTTCCGTCAAAGCCTCCTCAGAGAAATCCACTTCCGGACAATAGGCGATGACGCCCGTGTCCGAATCCTCAAAAATATCGAATTGAATTTCGCCTAGCTCAGCGACTAAAATATCAGACAGCTCAGGACTGGCTGTAATTTTCACTTGAATCGTAGACATAAATTAATTAGATGGGGGAGTATTTTTCTTCCCGAAAACGGAAATGCCGATATAACGCTTAGGCTGTAATCTAAAGTCAAGCAACAGCTTGTCTAGATCTACCAATGTTTTATTCAAGCCTAGGTATAGGCTATCGTTTTTGATCAATTTACCAGCGCTACCTTCGCCACGCTCAATTCCTTGCACAATCTTCTTTAACGAAAGTACCGTTGCATCCACCTCTTTCAAAGTTTTACCTAATTTCAACGCATTCAAGGAATCAGCCACCGTATTAAACTTCGTTAACAAAGGACGTAATTGCTTTTCTGTTTCCATTAAGTCTGAAGACAAGGTTTTCATATTTGCAGAAATCTGCGCAATATTCGCCCGGTTATCCGTCACAATACCATTCACAGAACCGTTAATATTGGAAACCGTCTCATTCGACGTTTTTAATAACGTGTTTAAATACGTTCCTGTATTATCAAACTTATGGGAGATCTGACGAAAGGAAACAAGTAATGAATCCGCATTCGCGATCACTGGAATGGCGCGTTCCTTTAACAAGGCCGTTACTCCTACCTCCGTTTCACCCTTCAAGAAGGAATCCTCAGGCAAATTGCCCTTCCCTTCTAAACGCAATCGAATAATTTTACCGCCTAATAAAGCCCCATCAGAAAGAACGGCTACCGTTTTATCGGGTATTAGTATATCCTGACTTAAACGAAGGGTAACGAGAATTTTATTGGCTTTTGCTGGCTGAATCTCCACTTTCTTCACCTTACCTACCTCGATTCCGTTCACCATGACCTGGTTCGAAACCATCAATCCATCTACGTTTTCATACTCTACATAGTAGATACGGGCTGAGGAGAATACGTCATTCCCTTTTAGAAAATTAAACCCGAAATAGAGGATTAAGAAGGCTAACAATGCCAAAAACCCTACTTTTAATTCATTGCTTTTGAACATCGTATCTATTTTTCGATTTCTTCTTTGTACGCTTTAAACGCCGTAGCAATTGCTGTAGCTACCTCGCTCTGTCCTTTTTCGGAAGCTAAATAATTCTCTTCCTCCGGGTTTGTTAAAAATCCCGTCTCTACTAAAACACTGGGCATCGCCGTACGCCAGATCACCAGGAATCCAGCTTGCTTCACCCCAAAACTCTTTCTTTGATACGTTTTCGAAAATTGCTCCTCCACTTTAGAGGCAAATTTTACCGAACTCGCCATAAAGGCACTTTGGTAATTAGCCATCATAATGTGCGCTAAAGGAGAATTGGGATCGAAACCATCATAAGTCTTTTGGTAATCCTTCTCTTGCAAGATAACGGAGTTTTCTCGCTTCGCTACATTCAAATTGCCATCCGTTTTGTGCAAACCCATCGTGTAGGTTTCCGTACCGTAGGCATTTTTATTGACCGCTGCATTGCAATGTA
>JAGWUO010000140.1 GCA_028868395.1 Cytophagales bacterium
AGAATGCTCAAAGCATCCGAATTAGTCTCCCCAAGGAGTCAGATCCAAACGAGAACCGCATTTCTTTAAGCCCTCAAGCTGTTGCCTTATTAACGAATAACGGCCACGAAATTGTGATCGAAAAAGGCGCGGGAGAACGTGCTGGCTTCAGTGATTCGGACTATTTATTAGCCGGAGCGAGTGTGAGCGAGGATGTGGCGATGATTTGGCAGAGTGCTTTGACTCTAAAGATCACCCCTCCTACCCTCGCCGAAATCACCCGAATGAAAGAGGGCCAAGCCTTTGTTTCCAGTGCTTCTTACCAACATTTATCTTCCGAGTTAATCGATGCGATCAATGCCAAAAAGCTGATGGCCATCGGCCTTGAATTCGTCGAAGACAATGGCGGAGGCTTCCCTTTTATTAAAATAATGGCAGAAATTGCCGGTCAATTGATCTTACCGATTGCCACCGATTTGATTCAAAAGAAAAAGGGTTTGTTGTTAGGGCATGTAACAGGCGTCCCTCCATGCAATCTAGTGCTTTTAGGATCTGGCCAGGTAGTGGAGCAAGTGGCGCGAGCGGCAGCGAGCGCAGGCATTCAATTCCAAGTTTTCGATAAAGACATTTATAAATTACAACGCCTAAAAGCGGCGCTTGGCTTCCCTATCGTCACTCAGGTGATCGACTCGGAAAATCTAGCTAAAGCTTTGCAAGAGGCCCATATTATTGTAGGAGCCTTGCGTTCAGACAGCGGAATTACCCCTTGTATCGTGACCGAAGAAATGGTCAGCAAACTAAAGCCTGGTACACTGATTTTAGATGTATGTATTGATCAAGGGGGCTGTTTTGAGACATCAGAGGCGCGCACAATTCAGAATCCAACATTTGAGAAATATGGCGTAACTCATTTCTGTGTTCCTAATATACCCTCTCTAGTGGCTCATACGGCTAGTTTAGCCATGAGCAACCTGATGACTTCCTTCATCTTGAAGGCGGGAAAGACAGGGGGAGTAGAAGAAATGCTTTGGCAAGGAAAATCCTTTATGAAAGGCGTATTCTGTTACAAAGGCTTCGTTACGCAACCCAGCACCGGAAAATTGTTCCACAAACCAGTTAAAGACATCCAATTATTATTACTAAGTAAGAGTTAAATCATGATCGAAGATTACACAGCCCTTTCCAATGCGCCTAATTCCCCAGATTTAAACGGGAAATACTTAGGCCTCATCTCTTCTGATTTCATCAAAGTAGCGGATGCCTTGAAAGAAGCGGCCTATCAAATCAAAAAACGTGGCTTCTCTGATTTCCCCATCTTTGTGACTTCTCAGCGCCCCATCGAAATCGGCCAAAAACTGATCGGCGTAGGCGAATTGCACGAAAACAAGTGGAATTACCACGCTTCCATGATGGAAGAATTTGTGCAGCGTAAACTTATTGCAGAAGAAAACATAGAATTATTTGTCCAAAACTTCAAAGACATCGAGGAATTCGCTTGCCTCTTTGTGGTGGATGGACAGTTTACCAATTTTGTGTTTATTCCTTTTCCGGAGGACAAATAGCAAAGTTCAAAGACCAAAGTTCAAAGAGCAAAGTTCAGATATCAAAGGGCAAATTAGGCTGAATTCTTTTGATTCAAAGTTATAATCGTACGTCCTAAAATTTTAAGAATCTCCTCCAATTCTTCTAATAGCAGATTGCCATCTTCGAAATGAATTAAATCAGACGCAACCAGCAATTTCAACCAATAGCGGGTTTCTCTTGCCTCTTTGTAAGAAATAGAAATTTTGTAATGAAAATCTTTTTTTGAATATCCTCCAATTGCTTCTTCTAAATTAGCTCCAATGGATGTACTTGATTTTAAGAGTTGTTTAGACAAAACAAACTCTTTTTTTTCATTAGAAAGTTTAATGCAAATAGGAATTAGATGCAAGGAAAATTGAAAAGCCTTTTCTTGGACAATATTTGAGTATGACATAGTGGTGTTTTTTCATAAAACTACACCTACCACTTTTTTGAATCCAATTTTCAACTGATAATCTCAACCAATCATTTGATAAAAATCGATATTTGAACTTTGCTATTTGGTCTTTGCTATTTGCTCTTTGAACTTTGAAAAAGGATGAAAATCTTGCACCATCTGCGTCAAATAAGCCCGATCCAAGTGCGTGTAAATCTCTGTCGTTAATATCGATTCGTGGCCTAACATCTCTTGAACGGCACGCAAATCTGCACCACCTTCGATTAAATGAGTGGCAAATGAATGTCGAAAAGTATGGGGACTAATCACTTTCGTGATGCCTGCTTTCGCCGCGAGATCTTTGCAAATCAAAAAGACCATCACACGACTTAGGCCGGAGCCACGGCGATTTAGAAACACTAAGTGGCTGGCGTCTTTTTTGACAGGCACGGACGGTCTAACTGATTCTAGATACAGATTCAAATACTTAAATGCATCACGACCTGCTGGGACTAGGCGTTCTTTATCGCCCTTTCCGCGCACTTTGATGAAGCCTTGATCTTCATAAATATCCTCTCTTTTTAGCCCAATTAATTCTGAAACGCGTAATCCAGCTCCATACAAAAATTCCAACATGGCCCGATTGCGAACTCCCTCTGGACTAGACATGTCTGCTTCATCGAGAATAGCGGTAATCTCGTCGAAAGAGAGGGTGTCGGGTAGTTTGCGCCCCATTTGGGGATTTTTCACATGAACAGTGGGGTCCGATTTTAAAGTACCGTCAAATACTAGAAATTGAAAAAAGGCACGAATGCCGGAAAGTGTTCGCGATTGAGTGCTAGCTTCAATGCCTAAGGAGTGCAGGTCTTTTAGGAAGGCCAAAATATGGGATTCATCAACCTCGCTAATCGAAATGGGAGAAACGGATAGATAAGTTGCCAGCTTTTGGATATCGCGCAAATAAGCTTCGTGGGAATGCTTAGACAGTCCACGCTCTATTTTCAAGTAATCACCAAATGACTGGATTTCTGTCTCCCACATATACATTTTATGCTATGAATCCCGTAAATTTAAAGTAATTACGTATTTTTACACCGAATGTTGCTTTTTAAAATATGGTAAGAAAGAAAATATTAATCCTGAATGGTCCTAATTTGAATTTATTAGGTACGCGTGAACCAGAAATATATGGGGCACAGACGTTCGAGCAGTTTTTGGAAATCTTACAAGATAAGTTTGGAGAGCAATTAGATATCTCCTACTTCCAATCCAACGAAGAGGGCGCATTGATCAATAAGTTACATGAAGTGGGATTCAGCTACGACGGTATATTGTTCAATGCGGGTGGATATACCCACACTTCGGTAGCTTTAGGCGATGCCGTGGCTGCCATCAAAACACCCGTCATTGAGATTCACATATCGAATGTTCACGCACGGGAAGACTTCCGCCACCACAGTTATTTGAGCCCTAAAGCAAAGGGAATCATTGTGGGTTTCGGACTTAGAGGTTATGAACTAGGCCTTTATTCTTTCATTTAACCGATGTTATCCTTCTACCCTGGCCCCTCTAAGGTTCATCCAGAGGCCCTTGGATACATTCAAGAGGCTTTTGAGCAGGGTATTGTCAGCATCAATCACCGAAGTGAGCGTTTCGAAAAGCTTCTCGAAGCTACATTTGAAGTGCTTCATCAGAAGTGGAATATTCCCAAAGACTATACCATCTATTTCGTTTCATCCGCCACAGAAGCCTGGGAGATTGTTATTCAATCCCTTGTCAGAGAAAAGTCTACCCACTTATATAATGGAGCTTTTGGCAAGAAATGGGCGCATTATGCCGGATCAGTCGCTGAATCAATTGAATTTAGAATAGACCAAAGCCTTGCTGAAATTGCACAGCAAATAGGACCTATTCAGGGTGACACCTTATGTCTGGTCCAAAGCGAAACTTCAAATGGCACAGGTCAAAAAATACGGCGAGCAGATTTTCAACTAGCAGATGATGCTATTGTGGCTGTGGATGCCACTTCTTCGATGGGCGGCATTGAACTTCCCTGGAATGAGGCGGATATCTGGTTAGCATCCGTGCAAAAATGTATGGGAATACCGGCAGGAATGGGAATACTAATTTGTTCGCCTAAAGCTTTAGAAAGAGCAAAAGTATTAAACCGTGCGACGCATTATAATGACATTTTGTTTTTGGAAGAAAACAGACGGATGTTTCAAACGCAAATGACGCCTAATGTGTTAAGTATTTACCTGGTTTACCGCTTGACACAGCAGCTGCCAGCCCTATCTGAGACGCATCGAATGACGGCAGAGAAGATGAAACGCTGGACGGATTTTTGGGATAATCAAGCTGATTTTAGCTATCTAATTGAAAAACCTGAGCTTCGTTTGCCCACG
>JAGWUO010000141.1 GCA_028868395.1 Cytophagales bacterium
GGAGTGCTTGGTGGCGTTCCGTTAGCAGGAATTTTAGGCGATCAACAAGCGGCTTTAGTAGGTCAAACTTGTTTCAATCCCGGCCAAGGAAAAAATACGTATGGAACCGGCTGTTTCTTATTAATGAATACAGGAACGAAGGCTATTCCATCACAATTTGGCCTATTAACCACCGTTGCCTATCAATTAGGCAATGATCCTGTTCACTATGCATTGGAAGGTTCTGTGGCCATTACAGGGGCTCTGGTACAATGGTTACGCGATAATTTAGGCATCATCAAAAATAGCCCTGATATTGAAAAACTGGCAAAGCAAGTAGACGACAATGGCGGTTGCTATTTCGTACCTGCCTTTTCTGGCTTATATGCGCCCTATTGGAAACAAGATGCTCGCGGTGCCTTAGTGGGCTTAACGCGATTCATCAATAAATCACATATCGCGCGCGCGGCCCTGGAAGCAACAGCTTTCCAAACCTGGGAAGTCTTAGAGGCCATGGAGAAAGATGCGGGTATCCCTATCGCCTCGCTTCGAGTTGATGGCGGGATGGTCGTAAATCAGTTATTGATGCAGTTCCAATCGGATATTATCGGAGAGGAGGTTATCTGTCCAAAGATCATCGAAACCACAGCCTTGGGCGCAGCCTATGCGGCAGGACTTGCTGTAGGTTATTGGGCAAACTTGGATGACTTACGCAAAAATTGGGGAATCGCGCATACTTGGAAACCAGCGATGGATTCCGATAAACGAGCGCATTACCGTAAGCAATGGAAGAAAGCGGTGACTAAAACCTTTGACTGGGAGGATTAGTATTCGCACGAGTCATTCCATAGGCAGGGCAAGCGGCTTGTCTCGAACAAGAGATCAATGCGCAAGCTAAGGCTAGAATTAAGATTCCTTTTTTCATCTTAAACCGAAGCTAACTTCGCTTTTGCAGGTGTTTCCTTTTTTGCAACCACTGGCTCCGAATGCTGGTAACCTAAGATATCTAACATCGGTGCACTTTTTTGTTCCTCTGAGAACAGGCGAGTCGTGATGGTTCCGTCTTCTAAGCGGTCGATGATGACGTGCTTAGGGGCAGGAATCAGACAGTGCTGAATGCCACCGTAACCTCCTAAAGATTCTTGGTATGCACCTGTGTGGAAGAATCCTACGTATTGACGCTCAGATTCCTCTTCAAAAATAGGCAAGTATAAATCGGAACTATGTGCTTCCGTATTGTAGAAATCCATCGAATCGCAGGTTAAACCACCTAGGTTGACCTTTTGGTAAGGCATTCCCCAGTTGTTCACCGGCAACATGATGTATTTTTGATTCATTCCCCAAGAGTCAGGCAGTTGCGTAATGAATGATCCATCGATCATGTACCAAAGCTCCTTGTCATTCTGCAACTTTTGGTCAATAATCTCGTATAAAACCGCACCACTTTCTCCAACCGTATAAGAACCGAATTCGGTAAAGATGTTCGGTACTGGAACGTTGTTTTTATTGCAAATCCAAGAGATTGACTCCACGATTTCATCGACCATCGCTTGGTAATCGTAATTGAATTGCAAGGATGTTTGGATAGGTAAGCCTCCACCTAAATCGATCGAATCCAATTCCGGACAGATCTTCTTCATTTCGCAATATTTGTACACGAAACGGCTCAATTCAGACCAATAATAAGCCGAATCCTTAATCCCTGTATTGATGAAGAAGTGTAACATCTTCAAGTTGAAACGAGGATTAGGTTTAATTTTTTCGTTGTAAAGCGTGTTTACATCCGAATAACGAACCCCTAAACGAGAGGTATAGAAAGCGAAATCAGGCTCTTCATCTGTCGCGATGCGAATGGCGATATTTACCTTTTCAGCTGTCACCGATTTCTCATAGAAATCGATTTCCTTCAAGTTATCTAAAACAGGGATACAATTGAATCCTTCGTTAATTAACTCAGAGATATATTGGGTATACAATGGCTGCTTGTAGCCATTGCAAAGAATATAAGTCGATTTGGAGATTTTCCCTTGGTTGTACATATCGCGAATGATCGGAATATCAAAGGCGCTAGACGTTTCTAGGTGTACATTTTGTTTCAAAACTTCCTCTAAAATGAAAGAGAAATGAGATGATTTCGTACAATAACAATAGGTGTAATTCCCCTTGTAATTGTACTTTTTGATCGCATTTCTGAAGAGAAGCTTCGCATTCTCGATGTGTTCAGAAATCTTAGGCAAATACGAAACCTTTAAAGGCGTACCGTATTGCTTAATGATTTCCATTAAAGGCACATTGTTAAACAACAATTCATTGTTCTCATTGATATTGAACTCACGAGTAGGAAACTCAATGGTTTGGTCAATTAGATCGATGTAATTTTTCATCCTTCTGTTTAAATGCACCCGAGTTCACCTCGAGTTTGTGGAAAAACGTGCAAAACTGCAATAAAAGTATGTACTTTGCAAGATAAATACATATTAAGTTACTATGTCCAAAATTCATTTTATCGCCATCGGTGGTGCAGCGATGCACAACTTAGCCTTAGCTCTTTTATCTCAAGGACACGAAATAACGGGCTCAGACGATGAAATCTACGAACCATCCAAAAGTCTTTTGGAAAAAAATGGCCTCTTACCTGCCGAGTTTGGTTGGTTCCCTGAGAAAATAAACGCAGACATAGACACCATTGTTTTAGGAATGCACGCACGTGCAGACAATCCAGAACTTTTAAAAGCCCAAGAATTAGGATTAAAAATTGAATCCTATCCTTCTTTCATCTACGAACAAAGCAAAAACAAGCAGCGCATCGTCATCGCCGGTAGCCACGGTAAAACGAGTATTACCTCGATGATTTTGCATGTCTTAAAGACCTTAAATAAGAAATTCGACTACCTAGTAGGTGCGCGAATCGAAGGATTTGATTTAATGGCCTCCATCACGGATGCCCCTATCATGATCATCGAAGGCGACGAATATTTAGCCTCCCCGATCGATCGCAGAGCTAAATTTCTTTTATATCAACCACACATTGCTTTGATTTCAGGTATCGCATGGGATCACATTAATGTATATCCAACCTTTGAGTCGTATACACTAGCCTTTGAAAACCTGGTAAAGGAAATGCCTAAGGCAGGTCATTTATTTTTCGACAAAACGGACAAAACATTGGAGGCCATCGCAGAAGCATGTCCGGAACATTGCCAGTCAGAGGGCTACAAAGCACATGATGCTGTGATTAGAAATGGCCAAACGTTTTTGAAAGGAAATGACGGGAAGGAATATGGCTTACAGGTTTTTGGAGAACATACCCTGAAAAATTTGCAAGGAGCTTTGCACATTTGTACGCAACTAGGAGTGAGCGAATCCGAATTTTATACGGCCATTCAATCCTTTAAAGGGGCTGCCAAACGCTTAGAGTGGGTTGGTGAATCCGACACTCAACTACTTTATAAGGATTTTGCCCATGCTCCGTCAAAAGTAAAAGCAACTACACAGGCCTTAAAGGCTCAATTCCCGAAGCGCAAATTAGTGGCCGCACTCGAATTGCATACGTTTAGTAGTCTGAATCCTGCCTTTCTTCCGGAATACAAAGGAACCTTAGCGGATGCAGATTTAGCGATCATTTACTTAAGTGAACATGCGCGTGCCATCAAGCGGATGGATAAAATCGAGGAAGAAACGGTGCAGACTTATTTCAATCACCCGAATCTAGTGGTGGTACGTGAACAAGAGGAGTTGAAACAAATCCTGCTAAAACAAAATCAGGAAAACCAAAACCTATTAATGATGTCTTCTGGCACCTTCGATGGTCTCGATTTTCCTGGATTCGCTACTGAACTCGGATTACGAGTTCAGTAATTGATCTAATTCTTCTTTAAAGCCTGTCAGTAAAATCTCCTTCATGGAGATTTTACGTTTCTGGGTATTAATCTTACTCAAGGTAATTTTATCTTCCATCATACGAGTTGCCTCCGATTCAGCAATGAAAGATTCGAGTTCGCCTTTCTCCTTCTTCGCCATGTAATCCATCTGATTGATCATGATCTTCAACTGCTCGATGCGTGGCTTCTCATTCAAGTTCGCGTGGCGATACGAAATAACACGCAATAGATAATTCATCTCGAAGATCTTATCGCAAATCGTACGGAAACGCTCAGCAAGGGAGCGATCCATGTTTTTGATTTGAGAAGAGATCTCTTTCCACTTCACTAGATAAGCTTTTGCTAAATCAGCTGTCGCTACAATATTTACTTGATCTCGTAATTTCAATTCTAACTCGCCTGTCATCGTGGTTAATTCTAACACACGAGGATCAACACGCGGTTTGTAGTCTATGCCTTTAATACGGTTGT
>JAGWUO010000142.1 GCA_028868395.1 Cytophagales bacterium
TACTCGCAAACCAGGAATTGGTTTATTAGGCGAATATTTTTCAAATGAATATGATTTAGCGAACTCCTTTGTCATCGGTGACCGCTTAACTGACATTGAATTAGCGAAGAATTTAGGGGCCAAAGGTATTTTCATCGGTGAGTTAGAAATCCCAACTGAATTACAGCCCTATACAGCCTTGCAATGTCTAAATTGGAATGAGATTCACGAGTTTTTCCTTCTGCCAGCAAGACGCGTTCTTCACGAACGCAATACGCACGAAACGAAAATATCCATCGATTTAAATTTAGATGGAAAAGGCGTAGCTAAAAACGAAACAGGCTTAGGCTTTTTCGATCACATGTTAGACCAAATAGCGAAACACGGAAATCTAGATTTGGCCGTTAAAGTAATTGGTGATCTACATATTGATGAACACCATACCATCGAAGACACCGGTATCGCATTAGGTGAGGCATTTGCCTTAGCACTAGGTAACAAAAAAGGCATTGAACGTTACGGCTTTTTATTGCCTATGGATGATTGTTTGGCACAAGTGGCAATTGACTTCTCGGGACGTAATTGGTTAGTTTGGGAGGCTACGTTCAAACGGGAGATGATAGGTGAAATGCCTACTGAGATGTTTTACCACTTCTTCAAATCCTTTTCAGATGGAGCTAGATGTAATTTGAATATTCAGGCTTCTGGAGAAAACGAGCACCACAAGATAGAGGCGATCTTTAAAGGCTTTGCAAAAGCCATTAAAATGGCGGTGAATCGGGATCGAAAAAATTTAGATTCTTTGCCAAGTACCAAAGGACTTCTTTAAAATAATTTGTAAATTTGCATCATTAAACAACAATACAATGGGATATTCAGGAGCAGCGTTTTTTATCATCTTATTTGCAATTTCAATTGTAGTAGGTGCTAAACTTCAAAAGATCTATAAAGAGAGAGGAAAATAATCCTCTCTCTTTTAGTTTAATTTCCCATCGTCTGCGAAACTATAAAAAGTAGTAGACCCTATGATGAGGTGATCTACCACATCAATATCAAAAATCTTACCTGCCGCAACCACTTGCTTCGTCAAATCCACGTCTGACTTACTAGGACGCATTTGGTCGCTTGGGTGATTATGCGCTAGAATAATAGAAGAGGTCAATCGTTCTAAAGCAGACTTATACAATAAACGAAGATCAACGGTGGTTCCAGAGACACCACCCATACTTAATTTCTCTGCTAACACAACACTAGAAGCTCGATTAAGATGAAATACCCAGAACTCTTCTCGGATCAAATCAGCTAAATAAGGCTTTATTAAACTATACGCATCAATAGAATTTCGAATAACTAGCTTAGAACTAGATTCATAAATCTGACGCCGTCTTCCTAATTCCAAAGCCGCTACTAATAAAGACGCTTTAGCAGGACCTATTCCCTTTAATTTTTTAAAATCAAACGAATTATAACGGGCTAATAAACACAAATCGCCATCGATAGCATTTACTAAAAGTTGTGCTAAATCAGCTGCTGAATGTTCTGCGAATCCAGAACCTATCAGAATGGTCAAAATCTCGACCAACGACATTTCACTCGCTCCTAGGCGAGCTAATTTTTCTCGAGGCATATCCTCTTTCTGGGTGATTTTCATTCAAGAAAGGTAACCCATATAAACGAATAAACCCCTCTTGCGGAGGGGTTTATCACTATCTCGATAATCTACAATTAAGCAGCTACTTTGTTCACTAACTTAGCTAATTTAGATTTTTGATTTGCAGCTTTATTCTTGTGGATGATGTTTTTCTTAGCCAATTTATCCAAAGAAGAAGAAACTTGTTTGAAAAGCTCCACTACCACAGATTTATCAGTCGTCAATCTCAATTTCTTGATCAATGTACGAGTTGATTTGTGTTGGTAACGATTACGTAAACGCTTTGCTTCGTTAGAACGGATACGCTTTAGTGCTGATTTATGATTTGCCATCTGTTAAATAAAATTCTCTTTTTACAAAATTGAATTGCAAAAGTACGTAATATGAAATTAAATAACAAGTCCCCACTTAAAATTTATGTGTTTATTCTTTGTGTATTAACGCCACACGCTGAAACTAAAGGCACATGGGGATTCTTTGGCCATCGCAAAATCAATTTGCTGGCAACTTATACACTACCTCCCCCACTTCACTCTTTCTACCGAAGACATCAAAAAGAGCTACAAGAGCTCGCAGTCCTGCCTGATTCCAGGCGCTATATCCTTGATGAAGAGGCGGCTAGACATTACATTGACCTCGACCAATACGACCTTAATCAAGTCAGTTTTAGTACTTGGGAACAAATGTTGCGCAAAAGGCCTGAGGATTCTCTGAGAAAACACGGGATTGTGCCGTGGCATATTCCCATAGTCTTTCAAAGATTAGTCCAAGCATTCCAGAAAAAGGATACTTTACAAATAATTAAACTTTCAGCAGAATTAGGACATTATGTGGCAGATGCACATGTACCATTACATACTAGTTCAAATTATGATGGTCAAAAAACAGGACAAGGTGGCCTGCACAGTTTTTGGGAATCACGTATTCCAGAAATTTTAGGGAATCAATTAGATCAATTTAGTGGACCCGCGACTTTCGTCCCAAATGTACAACATAGCGCATGGACCTGGGTGCTTGCCTCCCACAAACAATTGCCGCTCTTATTTTCAATGGCTACTAAAGTGAGTACTGATTTGAAAGAAGGAGAAAAATATAGCTTTGAACAAAAAGGACAGGCTCTAGTAAAAATACAGAGCTTGAAATATAGTCTAGCGTATCACAAGTCACTAAACCGCCAGATTGAAACAAGGTTTTTAGCAGCCGTTCAACACGTGGGAGATTTGTGGTATTCCGCTTGGCTTTCCGCCGGGCAACCATCTTTCGAATAAATTTTGCAATTTTACAGGATGAAATCCACTCTTTTTATTCAATTGAAGCCGGGGAAAGACGCACCGGTCAAACGTTTTCACCCTTGGGTATTTTCTGGAGCCATTGCAAAACAAAGCCCCAATCTTCAAGATGGAGACTGGGTTAGTGTCTTTAGTTCAAGAGATGAATTCTTAGGAACAGGCCACTACCACAATGGAAGTATTGCCGTTAAAATCATCTCGTTCCAAGAAATTGAATCGAAGAGCACTTTTTGGGAAAAACGCATTCAAAATGCATGGGATCTACGCGCCTTATTGCCTTTAGAAAAAACCAATGCCTTTCGCCTTATTCATGGGGAGGGCGATGGTTGCCCAGGTTTGATTATGGATTTGTACAAAGACGTACTTGTTTTTCAAGCACATACCATCGGGATGCACCGCGATCGCGATGAAATTGTAGAAGCCATTAAAAAAGTGTTAGGTAAAAAAATCAAGGCTATTTACGATAAAAGCCGGGAGACATTACCCACTGAATATGCACAAAATTGTACGAATGGCTACGTTTTTGGAGAGGTAGCTGTTCCATATACGGTTAAAGAGAATGGAATTTCTTTTTCTATTAACTGGATCACCGGCCAAAAAACCGGTTTCTTCATCGATCAACGCGAAAACAGAGCCCTTTTAGCAAAATACGCCAAAGGCAAATCGGTACTTAATACTTTCTGTTATTCCGGCGGGTTCTCACTTTACGCCTTAGAGGCTGGAGCAGCCTCTGTGATCTCTTTGGATGCCTCAGCTAAAGCGATCGATTTAGTCAACGCTAATATCGAGTTGAACAAGATGCAAAGTTTACAGCACGAAGCTATTGTAGGAGAAACCCTACCCTATTTAAAGGCAAATGATGATGAATTTGATATTATCGTATTAGATCCACCTGCTTTTGCTAAATCAATGAATGCGAAACATAAGGCACTTCAAGGCTATCAAAAAATCAATGAATTAGCGTTAAAGAAAATCAAGAAAAACGGATTACTCTTTACCTATTCTTGCTCTCAGGTCATTACGCGCGATTTGTTTTATAATATGCTAGTGGCTGCCGGTATCGCAGTAGGTCGTGAAATCCAAGTGATTCACCAGATGACGCAATCACCTGATCACCCGATCAATCTCTTTCACCCAGAAAGTAATTACTTAAAGGGATTTGTCCTGAAAGTATTATAATCAAAAAAGGCAGCTCGAGAGCTGCCTTTTTTGTTAGTTAACAAATCTGAAAAGTCGATTCCAGCGAATCTTATTCCATGAAAACAAGGATTTATTAGGATCAATTGACATCCAAACGAAAAACGCTTTCCCTACTATATGGTCTGAAGGAACAAAACCCCAGAAGCGCGAATCAGC
>JAGWUO010000143.1 GCA_028868395.1 Cytophagales bacterium
GTGGCTGGTAATTTTTCCTCAATCGATTTCATGGTCATCCGGCAAACTACCGGGAACTTTTGGGTTCTTAGGTGGATTTTAATGTAATCTTTCAGACCCTCGATGTAGAGAATATCTTCGAGCATGATCTTCATTAAGGAATAATCCGCATGAATGAAAATAAACTCTAATTTAGGAGCTTCAGCAGGTTTGTGAAGGAGTTGTTTGCTCTTGTAATAGTCAAGTGCCTTGTGGCTAGCCTTCAAAAAACGCTCAAAATTGATGGGTTTTAAGACATAGTCGATGACATCTAAATTAAAACCATCTAAGGCATATTGTTGGTAAGCGGTCACGAAAATGACCATGGGCTTTGTGGTTAAACTTTCCAGAAATTGCAAGCCAGTCATTCCCGGCATTTGAATGTCCAGGAATAATAAATCGACGGGATTATTCTCTAAGTATTCCACGGCCTCCATCGCATTTCGGCAGCGCTTGACGAGTTGCAAAAAAGGAACTTTGGAGATATTATCTTCTACTAAATCTAACGCTAGACTCTCATCATCTACCGCCATACATTTCAGGATGGTGCCTGGTATTTCCACTAAATTTTCCTCGGACATAGCTTAGGCGTGTTGAATGGTTAGTGTGATGATAAAATCGGAACCTGAATCCTTGATTTCCAATTGGTGGTTAGTGGGGTACAATAATTCTAAACGGCGTTTTACATTCGCTAATCCGATACCTGAACTTTCGTCCTTCGTCTCATTCATAGCTGTACCTTTTTTATTAGCCACTCGGAAATACAAAGTCTTTGCACTGTCTTTTAATTCAATTTCAATCGTCGGATTTTCAATGAATCCCACCCCATGTTTGAAGGCATTTTCCACGAATGGAATTAATAACATAGGCTCGATGTTGCTTGATTTTGGCCCTAATTCATATGCAAAATTGATCTGGATATCATCGCCAAAACGGATCTTTTGCAAATCAATATAGCTCTCTAAATACACTAATTCCTTGCTGATGGGAACAATCGAATCATTGGTCTCATAAATCATGTAGCGCATTAATTCCGATAATTTAACCACCACGGGCTCCACCATTTCGGGTTTTCTGCGGGACAAAGAAACAACGCTATTTAATACGTTAAACATGAAATGCGGACTGATCTGAGAACGTAAAAAGGAGAGCTCAGATTTCAATCGCTCATTCTCTTGTTCTTTGACTTGCTCATCCTCCTTCATTCGATCTGAAATCAGGCGATAGGAGGTTCCGATAGCGGCGTAAAACAATAATTGGAAAATCATTCGCATTAATGCCCCTCTTCGAGGTCCGCCACCGCCTCCTTGGCTATCTGGATGTATGAAATGGGTATAGGCCCAGTGGAACAACTCTTCATGGACCCTAAGCATGAATAAAATGGCTCCGATTAAGGTCAACAAGTAAATAATAACGCCTTTAGCCCGCAGTAATTTGGGAAGTAAAATTTCCGTATTCAGGTAAAAGAAAGGAATATTAATAACCGTAAAACTGGTCATATAGAAGATCCAAAAATAGGAACGGCGAATTTCCTCGGGGTTAGTGGAATTTGTATTCGGCCCTAATAGGATGGGTAGTGCAATCAGGAATGCCCAAAAAAACAAGTGCAATAACAGGTTCCTGAATTTAAACGTCTTATATATCATGGGTTTTATTTTGCTTTTTGTATTCAGCAAGTTCAAATTAAAAGAATCTTCCTTATATTTCCAGTATATTTTCTACCACTGTCCTGATTGTGCCGATGAATTGGCAAAATGGTTTTAGGTAGATTTAGCTAAACCTATTTTTCAAAATGAAGAAATTGCTCTTTTCGTTGCTACTCGCCACGCCTTTAGGCCTTTGGGCGCAGCAATCTATTCCCCTCAATGACCTATCTGCTTTTGACCAGCCTAGTAAGAACTGGACAATTGAGCAGGCCGTTTTTGCCAAGTATTCGGATACCCTATTTCAGGTGAGTCCTGGTAGCGGTGTTTTGGTTAACACGTTGAGAGGCGGAAAATACCATCGCACGGATGATTTGAAGTCCAAAATGCAGCACGGTGATATCCGATTGTTAGTCGACTTCATGTTGCCTAGAGGAATGAATTCAGGCATTTATATGCAAGGTCGTTACGAGGTGCAATTGTACGATTCATGGGGTAAGAAAACCGTAAAATACGACGACTGCGGAGGTATTTATGAGCGCTGGGATGACGCAAGAGGAAAAGGAAAAGAAGGGTATGAAGGCTATGCACCTCGTCAAAACGCCAGCAAAGCTCCCGGACTTTGGCAATCCTTAGAGATTGATTTTCAAGCTCCTCGATTCGATGCGAATGGTAAAAAAATCGCCAATGCGATCTTCAAAAAGGTCATACTAAATGGTTTAGTTGTACAGGAAAATATCGAAGTATCGGGCATGACGCGCGGAGCGATTTTTGATAAAGAAGCGCCTTTTGGCCCTATCCTAATCCAAGGCGATCACGGTCCAGTGGCGTTTAGAAATCTACGTTTTGAAACCTATGAAAAACCTACAGCTTCCTTAGGAGAAGTGTCTTATGACTATTATACGGGTAAATTTACCGATCCTATCGTTCCTACGACTAAGCCAGTTTCTTCAGGAAAATTGCCTGCCTTGACCTACCGTGTCATTCCGGTGAACAATGATTATTTAATTCATTACAAAGCAGAATTGACGATTCCAGAGGATGATACGTACGAGTTTCAAACCTATTGGACAGGTTCTGGCGAATTGAAAATTGACGGAAAGGTGCTTAATCAAGGGGCTCATTGGTTCAATGAAATGGTGCCAGCGTCCACTTTTTTGAAAGCGGGAAAACATCAATTGGAAATCATTCACATCAAAGATTTTCCTTGGGGACCTAAGGCTTTAGGTCTACATGTCAAGCGTATTGGTGCTAGATTAGTTTCACTTCACGAAAGAACGTCGTTGTTAGATCCGGATGCAGTGGGGCTTATCGAGGTCAAAGCAAATGCTGAACCGGTATTGCAACGTTCCTTTGCCTTCCATCAAGGAAAGAAAAAGACGCATGTGATTCACGTAGGTGACCCTGCTGGATTGCATTACAGTTACGACTTAAAACAGGGAGCGATCCTTCAAGTTTGGCGCGGTAAATTCTTAGATGCCACCCAAATGTGGGACAACCGAGGCGAGCCTCAGACGTCTGAACCTTTGGGTTTAACGGTCGTTCAAGACGGCAAATTTCCTTTAGCTTTAGCGCATCAAGCGCAAGCGGATTCAACCGATTTAGTCTATAAAGGATATCGTTTAGAGGCGGGTCGTCCCATCTTTATGTACGAGTGGACGGCGGCCGATTTGCGCGTTGAAGACCGTATTCAGCCTTCAGGAAATGGCTTGAAGCGTACCTTAACCTTGGTGGGAGCAAGTCCGCAAAAGACCGATGTGGAGGCGGTTTTAGCCACCGGACATCATTTGTCTATCTTGCAGAATGGCCTGGCTTCACAACCAGGTAACTTTGTCGAATGGAAAGGTGCCACAGCTGAACTATTAAAAATAGCTTCCGGTGCTCAACAGATTCGTGTGCCTTTTTCCGGAGCACAATTCACATATGACTTGATTTGGTAACGATGAAAAAATACACAGCCTTTGTTTTATTGTTTGTAGTAGCGCTAGGTGCTTTTGCGCAAACAAAACCGACTTCTAAAAAGGAGCAGGATTATTACGAAATCAAGACCTTGCCCATCCCGAAAGAGATCTATTTAGAGGTGGGCGGATTGGCAACGATGCCGGATGGCCGTTTAGCGGTCAGTACGAGGAGAGGGGAGATTTGGATTGTAGAGAATCCCTACCAAAAATCGAGTCACCAAACCTATTACCGTCGTTTTGCGAGTGGTTTGCATGAGGTTTTAGGCCTTGCCTACAAGGATGGCGCATTTTATTGCTCCCAACGCGGCGAGTTGACAAAGATTTCTGATACGGATCGCGATGGGGTGGCGGATTTATATGAGCCGATTTACCAATTTGATTTATCAGGAAACTACCACGAATACACGTACGGTCCCGTGATCGATAAGAATGGAGATATGTGGGTGAGTTTGAATTTAGCGTGGGTGGGTTTTGGAGAAGGTAAGTTTGCCAAATGGCGTGGATGGTTCGTTAAAATCTCTCCAGATGGGAAATTGGAACCTTTTGCAGGTGGTTTGCGCTCCCCGGCAGGTTACAGCCTTAACGACGAAGGCGATTTGTTCTACGGTGAAAACCAAGG
>JAGWUO010000144.1 GCA_028868395.1 Cytophagales bacterium
TTTTAGACACAAAATCCCAGATAACCACCCCCATGCTCACCGATACATTTAATGAATGTTTTGTGCCAAACTGGGGTATTTCCAAACTAAAATCTGCCTCTTGAATCCAAGCATCATTCACTCCAAAAACCTCATTACCAAATACAAAGGCATATTTTTGATCCTTTATCGGCTCGAATTTTTCTAATGAAACGGAACCTTGAACTTGTTCCACACAAACGATTTGGTATCCCTCTTTACGCAATACCTGGCGACTTGAAGAGCCATCCTCAAAATAGATCCAGTCTACCGACTCATCCGCTCCTAAAGCTGTTTTCGCAATCTCCCTATGCGGAGGTTGTGCCGTGATTCCACACAAATGAATGGCAGCACATTTGAAGGCGTCTCCTGTACGAAAGGCAGACCCAATGTTATTCATACTCCTGATGTCATCCAAAACGATCACATAAGGAAACTTTACTGTGCTTTTATAAGTGGATACATCGAGCCTATTCAGCTCATCCATCGATAATTTCTTAGACATACAATACTAGGCAATCCAAGAGAAAGGATACGCTAATTCAGGTACCTTAACTCGATCTGCTAATTTCTCTAAACGGGCTGGCAAGTTAGCAACGTAATCACGCGCTTTCTCTGCTGCTTCATTTAAACCCGTCATTTGCTCTATATTCCAATCACTAATTAAGCCTTTCATAATCGTCACATAATCCTGCGTCGTATACACACCTAAACGTTGCGCTGCATCAGAAAAATGTTCAAATAAAGAACTTTTCGCACCGTTGATTTCACGCAAAAAGTGAGCTGGCATGACAATCTTCTTCTTCATCATATCCGCAAAGGCAAGCATCATTTCGTTCGGATCAAGGTTAAAGATCTCTGAAACAAATGCGCGATAGGCCTTGTGGTGACGTAACTCATCTGCGGCGATTTGCGCACACATACGAGATAAAAGTGAGTTTCCGTGTTGCTTGGCTAAAGAGGCCGTACGACGGTGAGAAATATTGGTCGCTAATTCTTGAAACGAAGTGTATACGAAATTACGATAAGGATCTGCTGAAGTACCAATATCAAATCCGTCTGCAATTAGGTATTGAGTGGAAACAGCTACCGCTTTCATATCTACCTTACCGGATAGGTATAAGTAGGTTCCTAATAAATTTCCGTGGCGATTTTCCTCGGCGGTCCAGGTGCGAATCCAACGTGCCCAACCATCATTTTGGTCCACATGATTCACTGTATCCATTCCTAATAACCAAGATTCGTAAGTAGGCAGAGCCTCTTCAGTAATCGTATCACCCACTAAAACAGCCCAATAATCATAGGGCAATTCATTCGCTGCCTCTTGTAAGGCTTTCACATCCGCAAAGAAAGAATCCTTTGTCGAATCAGGTAACATATCTGCTGGCTGCCAATTGGTCTCGATCGGGACTAAATAATCCTTCACATAGGTGTCCATGTTTTTGGCCAATTCAGTCATGACCTCTAAGCGTGTGTGAATTTGCGACATTCGTTTTTTGGTTAATTAAATAGTATCCGAAGATACTAAAAAATCCCTATTTAACCTCCCAAATACGCAATTCCTTTATCCTGAGCTCTCCCCCTAACGACACTAAACGCACCGATTCTTTTTTCTTCGGGAAACGTAAAGAGCTAATGGCCACTACGCCATCCTGAGCTAATAATTCTACCGTTGAGCGATCCACCACTAATTGCATTACTTTATCCTCACCTGGGATAAAAGGAGCAGACTGAATCATATCAAAGCCAGGAGCTGGAACTACACCACTCAATCGGCGATCAATAAACCAATCTTGGCTTTTCTCATCGAAACCAATGCGTGTTAATTCTGGATTCTCTTTTGCCTCATCACCTAGTTCAACACCCCATTGTTTCGCATTCGCAGCATCTACTTTCAGTTCAATGACATAGGTTTTGCTCTGAAGAAACTTTATCCCAGATAGAGTCTTGCTGCCTTTAAGGACCAAATTTTTCGCTTCATAGCTCGGTTTTTGTTTCGTCAAATCAGGCTTCAATACCTGTTTTAATTTTAAACCTTGCGAGGTATGTTTTAATGAAAGAGTCCGCGCTAAAGACATTTGACCTTTCCAAGGAAAAGTAGGCTGTTCCTTACCATAAGACCAACTCAACATCCAGCCTAACCAAAAAGCCTCCTTATTAACTGTATTGTAAAAGGGAATCGCCGCATAAAAGTCACGACCATAGTCGACGTAATTTACCTGCTCTTTAGGGGCATCATTTGTAAAAGTCTTGCCATCAAAATTTCCCACAAAATACTGCATCCCTACTGTTTTCTTGTAAGGCCCTTGACTAGATAAAGCTAAGACCCACTTCGTTTCCTTTGAATTTTCTACCGGCAATTCTAATAAGGAAGGGCATTCCCAAATCATATCCACATCACCCTGTGGCCCAAATTCACTTAACAATTTCCAATGAATCAAATCCGTAGAGCCATAAAACTGAGCCGTATATTCCCAAGGCTTTACGACCGTCATCACAAATTGCTTCGATGGTTCGTGGTAAATAATATTCGGATCTCTAAAGTCCTTTAGATTAATGCTTAAAACCGGATTGTGGTCATATTTAGTCCATGTCAAACCTTCGTCATTCGAAAAGGCCAAATGCTGTTCTTGTAGCGTATTAGGATAATCAGCCGTATAAATGGCAATCAATAAAGGTTTTTTAGGATCCCCTAGGCCCGATACGTGATCCTTATCATATACCACACATCCAGAGAAGATATATTCTTTACCATGGGGAATCGCCACTGGCAATTCCTCCCAATGCAATAAGTCTTTACTTTTCGCATGCCCCCAACTCATGTTTCCCCATTCGTTTCCTTTAGGATTGTGCTGGAAAAATAGGTGGTAATTCCCATTAATATAAATCAAGCCATTGGGGTCATTTGTCCAATTTTTCTTGGGTGTAAAGTGGATGGCAGGACGCCATTGTTCCGTCGATTGCTGAGCTAGCGTACTAAACGCTAGAAGCGTTAAAATGAATAAAGTCGATTTTATTTTCATCAATTTGGAGATAATAAGCATTCTTGAAATGAGGATTAAACCAATCCCCTAGATTGTAATAAGTCGCCCCCGAAGGTAGCGGATAAGCAATAGGATGGTGACGATGACCAAAAACAAAGGCGTCCACTGATGGCTTCGACGCAGCCGTTTCCTGCACATAAGACAAAATATAATCAGTCTCCGCATCAAAGGCTTGCTCCCCTTTTGTCATCGTGCTTTCCTTGCGAGTAGATGACCAAAAATTCGCCAAGCTAATGCCTACATTAGGATGTAAAAATCCAAAAAGCCATTGTGCTATTGGATTAGTAAATACTTTTTTCAACAGCTTATATCCTGTATCTCCAGGTCCTAAACCGTCACCATGACCGATGTGTAATTGAAAGGCTTTGTTAGTCGTGCTGATTTTCAAATCACTAGGTCCCCTGTAAATTTTAGCGCCTAGTTCTCTCTCTAGATAATCCCACATCCATAAATCGTGGTTTCCCACAAAAATATGAATAGCAATTCCTTGATCAGCAAGAGCTGACAACTTGCCTAAAAAACGCACAAAACCACGAGGAACTGCCGTTTTGTATTCAAACCAAAAGTCAAATAAATCACCCAACAGGAATAAATCTTGGGCATCTGACTGAACCTGATCTAACCAAGAAACCAAGGCTTTCTCGCGCTCTCTGGAGGTTTTTTCATCGGGAAAACCCAAATGAAAATCCGATGCGAAATACACTTTTTTCCCAGAAGTCAGATTAATGTGAATCATACCAAAAAAATGGGGCGATTGTTAGGCGCCCCAATTAATTAACTATCAGTACCTGTTGATTTAGGCTTTCTTGCTCTAGGCTTAGCCGCCACTTCCTTCGAAGCAGCAGGCTTTTTAGCCGTAGTTTTTTTAGCTGGGGCTTTCGTTACCACCTCCGCTTTTTTAGCGGAAGTTGCTTTCTTAGGCGCATTCTTTTTCTCCTCAGCTAAGTCACGTTCATCTTTCGCCACCTTGCGTTTTTTCTCCGTCTCACCCTTGATAAACTCTTGGTAGGAGGTCAATTGCTCGAATGGACGAGGACCTACTAGCGCCTCTAAATCACTCTGGAATAATACTTCTTTTTGCAATAGCTGTTCTGCTAAAATCGTCAATTTATCTTGTTTCGATTTCAACAATTTCTTTGTGCGATC
>JAGWUO010000145.1 GCA_028868395.1 Cytophagales bacterium
TTAGATACAACAGGACGTGTGGACAAATTCAACAAGCGTTACGCGAAGTAATTTTCCTTACGCCTATACGAAAAGCCTTCTTCCATCTTTTGGGGGAAGGCTTTTTTTATCCTAGATTTGTCCTATGCAGTCCATGGTTTATTTATTTGAGGATTTGGCGTTAAAAAATGCCCTTCAACCCCTAACTCAGCACCGTCATACCGCTGAATTGTGGGTGGGCACCAGTACCTTAGAAAGTAAATGGCCGAACCGCGTTTCGAACGCTGATCAAGCGGATATTCGAGTACTCAGCGCTCTCCTTCCGTTGCCTTCCACACTTACACTTTTAGACCAGCTTCCGGCAGATAGTTCCTATGTATATAATGGTCAGGTTTTGGCCCAAAGAGGACAAGGCACCCAACACCTAGAACAATATCTTCCTTTCCTACAGCATCCAGAGGATTTACTTACCTACCAAGCCGAGTTCTTAATGGCTGAAATCAAAGGAAACAATCCTGATTCAGGAAACAACACATTCATCGCTCCGGAAAACATCTACATTCATCCTTCCGCACAGGTGCAGGGAAGTATCTTAGATGCCAGCAAAGGACCCATTTATATTGGAGAGGGTGTTACTGTACAAATAGGGACATTGATACAGGGCCCTGCGGCGCTTCTAACGGGCGCAACCACGAATATAGGGGCAAAGATTCGACCAAACACCACCATCGGCCCGGGCTGCAAGGTAGGCGGCGAAATGAATCATTGCATCTTCTTTCCTTTTAGCAACAAGGCGCACGAGGGTTATTTAGGCAACACGATTGTGGGATCCTTTTCAAATTTAGGAGCCCTTACGAACGGTTCTAACCTTCGTAATGATATCCAAACTGTTTCCCTGTACGATTATGAGTTAAAGGGACCAAGAAATACCGGCTTAAAGTCTCTAGGCCAAATCATCGGTGACTTTGTCACCACCGGTGTGGGAACGAATCTGAATACCGGTACCGTCATAGGGAGTCATAGCAACCTTTCGAGTATTGGATTTCCTCCGCGATTCATTCCCTCCTTTAGTTATGGTGAGTATCCTGCATTACGCGCATTTGACTTTGAGAAAGCATTCGCATCAGCCTGCGCATGGATAGCATTGAAAAACCAGAAAATCCCTGAAAATCTACGCCAAAGCATGGAAGAAATTTGGAAAGCGGATACATCTTTCCGAAATTAGTTCTTTCTTAAAATAAAGCCCCATTCATGCGATTTCAAGACATTCCAGGTCTACCTAAAACCAAGAAGACGTTGTCGCAAGCGGTGCAAAATCAACACATCGCACATGCCCAATTATTCGTAGGCCCTCCGGGAGGTGCTCAACTCGCAATGGCGCATGCATTTGTCAGCTACTTATTTTGCACGAATAGATCAGAAACAGATTCCTGTGGTGTCTGTCCTAGTTGCCAGAAATTGCAACGAGGCGTTCACCCAGATTTAGTCTATGTCTACCCTACTGTTATCACCAAGAAAATCAAGGATGCGGAATCGGATGCTTTCCTGCCTGATTGGAGAAAATTTATTCAAGAATCCTATTTCAGAACCTTACCCGAATGGCTAGTTTATATGGGAGCCGAAGGGAATCGCCAGGGGAATATTCCCGTGGAGGAGACCCGAAAACTAGTGCAAAAAATCAGCTTAAAGCCGTTTGAGGCGCCGTTTAAGGTGGTGATGCTTTGGAACCCAGAGACGCTGAATGCCTCTGCCGGTAATGCCTTATTGAAGACTTTGGAGGAACCACCTAGTTCCACCTTATTCATCTTAGTTTGTGCAGAACCAGATAAATTATTGACAACCATTCTCTCTAGAACACAACGCGTCAGTGTGGGCGCTGTGGAGGTAGAAGATTTAGCTGATTATTTAGTCCAAAAAGCGGAAATTGATACCGAAAAGGCCCATCAAATCGCTGTAAATTGCGAAGGAAACATCTCCGAAGCATTGGAGAAATCTAACTCCGATAACCTTAGCACAACAACCTGGTTTGCCGAATGGATGCGCGCGATTTATGCCCGCAATCTATCCAAATTAGTACAATTAGCCGACCAATTCGATGGCTTAGCAAAAGAAAACCAAAAAGGTATTTTAAGTTATAGCCTCCATATTTTCAGACAATGTTTGTACCAAATTTCGGATGCAAGCTCCTTGATCAAATCACTCGAAAAAGAGAAAGCCTTTGTAGATAATTTCTCGAAGACATTGAATACCGAAAAGATCGCGGCTATGACCGAAAAAATATCAGAGGTTCATTACCATTTAGAACGCAATGCCCGCGCAAAGATGGTTCACCTCGATTTATCTTTGTATTTATTGCGCGTTTTCCACGCGAAAAACTCCTAACATGAAAACGATCCGCATTGGTACTCGAAATTCGGCTTTGGCGCTTTGGCAAGCACACCATGTAGGTGCATTGCTCGCAACGCAGGGTTTAGCCTATGAAATCGTATCGATAACGACGAAAGGGGATCAAATTTTAGATCGTTCCCTGTCTAAAATAGGCTCAAAAGGAGTGTTTACAGAAGAATTAGAAGCCATGTTGTGCGCTGGAGAAATCGATATCGCACAGCATTCTGCGAAAGATTTGCCCTCTCATATTCCACCAGAACTAGAATTAATTGCTTTCACTCAGCGAGAAGCGGCGCAAGACGTTGTGTTAAGCTTGGATCCGGCAAAAACCCTAGCCTCCAAAGAACCTTTACGCATAGGCACGTCATCGACGCGCAGACGCGCTTTCTTAAGCCATTTCTACCCACAACATACAGCAGTGGAGATGCGAGGTAATCTTCAGACTCGTTTGGAGAAATTGAAAAAGGGGGATTGCGATGCGATGCTATTAGCTTTTGCCGGCGTTCATCGGATGGAAATGGAATCCTATATCACAGAACACTTGAGTCTCGACCAATTTGTCCCGGCTGTGGGTCAAGGATCGGTCGCCATACAATGTGCAGTTTCTTTAGACTCTAGCATTAAGACTCTTGTTCGCAAGGCTTGCAACCACCCAGAAACTGAGGCTGCCTTGTTAGCTGAAAGGCATTTATTAGCCCATTTAGAAGGCGGTTGTAGCGTTCCTGTTTATGGACACGCACATTTAGAAGGAGAAAAATTAAAGCTACAAGCAGGAGTTCTCAGCTTAGATGGAATAGAAAATATATACCATTCAGCAGAGGGATCAGATCCCGCCATCCTTGGCAAAGAAGTCGCGATGGAGCTCATCCAGTTAGGAGCACATCAATTATTACGAAAAATCAGACAGCAATTAGGTTCATGAAAAAACGCATATTAATCACCGGGTCGAATGGTTTATTAGGCCAAAAACTGGTCGAACTATTACGCACACAGGCAAATGTCGATTTAATCGCCACCGCTCGTGGGAATAATCGTTTACCCGTGACTGAGGGTTATACCTATGCGTCATTAGATATTACCGATCAAGAGGAAGTAAACAAGATTTTCGATCAATTTAAGCCTGAAGTGGTTATTCACACAGCAGCAATGACTAACGTGGATACTTGCGAAACGGATCGCGTGGGTTGTGACCTATTGAATGTAGATGCGGTGGCCTTTTTAATTCAGGCCTGCGAAAAACAGGGCACTTATTTATGCCATTTATCGACGGACTTTATTTTTGACGGAGCTGATGGACCCTACACGGAGGAAGGCGTAGCCAACCCCATTTCCTATTATGGCGAAAGCAAGTTAAAGGCCGAACAATTATTGTTTGATTCTTCCATTCGATGGAGTATTGCACGCACCGTTTTAGTGTATGGAATCGTGCCCGATATGAGCCGATCGAATATCGTGCTTTGGGTAAAAAAATCACTTGAAGAGGGAAAAACGATTCAAGTAGTGACTGATCAATTCCGAACCCCTACCCTCGCTGAGGATTTAGCCATAGGCTGTTGGCTACTCGCTAAGGATGAAGTGGAAGGTATTTTCAATATCTCTGGATCCGATTTCTTAACGCCATATGAAATGGCGGTGATGACGGCAGATTATTACGGATTGGATAAAACCCTTTTGCAGAAAGCGGATTCTTCCACCTTCCAACAAACGGCTAAAAGACCTGCTCGTACAGGCTTTGTACTCGATAAAGCAAAAAAAGTCCTAGGTTACTCACCTAGAACTTTTCAAGAAGGTATTGCCTTAATGGCGCAGCAAGTAGCTGATTTAATCTAATTCTTC
>JAGWUO010000146.1 GCA_028868395.1 Cytophagales bacterium
TATATGACCAAGGTTATATCTTGAAGTATAAGTTTGAAGACGATACTAAACAAGGTTTAATTAAGATCGCGTTAAAATACGATCCTAATACAAAACAACCAGCTATCCGTTCTTTAGAGCGTATCAGCCGTCCAGGTTTACGTCAGTACGCAAAGCCAGCTGAAATCAAAAGAGTAAGCAATGGTTTAGGTATTGCTATCTTATCTACTTCAAAAGGAGTATTGACAGATAAGCAAGCTAAAGCTAACAACGTAGGTGGTGAGGTATTGTGTGCAATATCTTAATGGATCAATCAAAAATTAAATTCAATCATACTTAGTTTGCGTTTAAGCCTTTTAGTCGGGGCTGAAAACAGCTAAGTGAAAAATAAAAAAAAACGACTATGTCTCGTATAGGAAAAAAACCAATCGCAATCCCAGCAGGGGTTACAGTTACGGTAAAAGATTCAGTGGTTACTGTTAAAGGACCAAAAGGAGAATTATCTCAAGAAGTGGATCGTGACATCACTGTTACTGTTGAAGCATCTGAAATTATTGTTTCTCGTCCAACAGAACAAATCCGTCATAGAGCAATGCACGGTTTATACCGTTCTTTGATCGCTAATTTAGTGAAGGGTGTAACTGAAGGTTATAAAAAAGAATTAGAATTAGTGGGTGTGGGTTTTAAAGCTGCTAACCAAGGAAACTTGTTAGACTTAGCTTTAGGTTATTCTCACAACATTGTATTTGAAATACCTAAAGAATTAAAAGTTTCTACTACCACTGAAAAAGGTCAAAACCCTAAGATTTTCTTAGAAGGAAGCGACAAGCAATTGATCGGTGCAGTAGCTGCTAAATTAAGAAGCTTACGTAAGCCTGAACCATACAAAGGAAAAGGTGTGAAATACTCTGATGAGATTGTAAGAAGAAAAGCAGGTAAAGCAGCAGGTAAATAATAAATTTTAAAAAATCCAGGAGCGCGGCAGCATCGCACTCCGATAAAAATAAATCATATGAGTAAATTAGCTCAAAGACAGAAAATCAGATACAGAATTCGCAAGAAAGTACAAGGTACTGCAAGCAAGCCTCGTTTATCTGTATTTAGAAGCAACGCTGAAATTTATTGTCAATTGATTGATGATGAAAACGGTGTAACCTTAGCAGCATCTTCTTCAGCTGAAAAAGATATCGCAGCACAAAAAGTGGTAAAGATTGAAAAAGCTAAATTAGCTGGACAATCAATTGCAAAGAAAGCAGCTGCTTTATCAATCACTACATGTGTATTTGATAGAGGTGGTAACTTATACCACGGTAGAATCAAAGCAGTAGCTGATGGTGCAAGAGAAGGAGGACTTCAATTTTAATTTGAAAAAAATACTAATAGAAAATCATGTCTAAAGTAAATGTAAATAAAGTTAAAGCGGCAGGTGATGTTGAACTAAAAGAAAAAGTAGTTTCAATTAACCGCGTAGTTAAAACAACAAAGGGTGGTCGTACTTTTAGCTTTTCAGCTTTAGTAGTAGTTGGTAACGAAAATGGCTTAGTAGGTCAAGGTCTAGGTAAAGCTAAAGAAGTTCAAGAAGCTATTACAAAAGGTATCGAAGATGCTAAGAAGAATTTAGTGAAAGTGCCTATTATGCACGGAACTATTCCTCACGATCAGTTAGCTAAAGACGGTGCTGCTAAAGTATTGATTAAGCCAGCTGCACACGGAGCCGGTGTAATTGCGGGTGGTAGCATGCGTGCTGTATTAGAGAGCGCTGGTGTTACTGACGTATTAGCTAAAAACTTAGGTTCTGCTAACCCACATAACGTGGTAAAAGCAACTATCAAAGCTTTAAGCTTGTTACGTGAGCCAGTTCAAGTTGCAAAAACTAGAAACATTAAATTATCAAAAGTATTTACTGGTCAGTAATTTTTACTAAACCATTAATACGTTCATAAATAATTAAAGATGAAAAAGATTAAAATTACTCAAGTAAAAAGCGGTATTGACAGATCTGAGCGTCAAAAACAAACTTTGATTGCATTAGGTTTGAAGAAATTAAATGCTTCAAGAGAAGTAGAGGCAACTCCACAAATCTTAGGTATGATCAATAAAGTAACTCACTTGGTAAAAGTAGAAGAAGTAGCTTAATTCGCTATAACTTCATTTATTAATAAGCGAGGGGAGATTCCCCGAAAGTTAAAATCAACAAAATGAAATTACACAATTTAAAACCTGCAGAAGGTTCAGTACACAAAGCAATTAGAATTGGTAGAGGTGAAGCATCTGGTAAAGGTGGTACATCCACAAAAGGTAACAAAGGTGGTCAGTCTCGTGCTGGTTACAAAAGCAAAATGGCTCACGAAGGTGGTCAGATGCCAATTCAACGTAGAATCCCTAAGCGTGGATTTAAGAATATCAACCGTGTTGAGTATGTAGTATTCAACTTAGGTCAATTAGACCAATTAATCGAGAAATACGGTTTCACAGAAATCACTCCTGAGAATTTGTACATGAACAGTTTGATAAGCCGCACTGATTTAGTGAAGATCTTAGCAACTGGCGAATTAAAAACAAAGATCAATTTCAGAGTAAACAAAGCGAGCAAGAAAGCACAAGATGCGATTATTGCAGCAGGTGGCACTATCGAAATTATCTAAATAAATTTTTGTATATTGAGTCGCATTACAAACGCGACTCTTTATATTAAAAGTCGAATGTACATTAACTAAATTCTGATGAAAAAATTAATAGACACTTTAAAAAATATCTGGGCTATAGATGAGCTAAAGAGTAAAATCTTAGTAACCTTAGCGTTGGTATTAACTTATAGAATTGGTGCACAGATTACATTGCCTGGTATCAATCCATTAGCTATCGAAGCTGCTCAAAAAGCAGGTAAGAATAATGGCTTGTTAGGTATTTTTGATATGTTCGCTGGTGGTGCATTCTCTCAAGCATCTATTTTAGCTTTGGGAATTATGCCTTATATCTCTGCTTCAATCTTCATGCAATTGATGACTATTTTAGTTCCTCAATTACAAAAGATCCAAAAAGAAGGAGAGAGCGGAAGAAATAAAATCAATCAATGGACTCGTTATTTGACAGTAATTGTAACTGCTTTCCAAGCTGGTGCATATGTTGCATATTTAAATAGTCCAGGTTATGCAGATGCATTAATTCCTGCTTACAAGCCTTATTTCTGGTTCTCTACTGTAATCACTTTAACAGCAGGTACATTGTTTGTAATGTGGTTAGGAGAGAAGATTCAAGATAAAGGTTTAGGTAATGGTACTTCTATCATCATCATGGTGGGTATCTTAGCGCGTCTTCCACAATCAATCATCCTAGAGTTTGGTTCTAAGAGCCAAAAAGGTGGTGGTGGATTATTGATATTCTTAATTGAAGTGGCTATCTTGGTAACTATCATCATGGGCTTGATTGTATTAGTTCAAGGTGTTCGTAAGATCCCTGTAACTTATGCTAAACAAGTAATTGGTGGTGCACAAGTAGGCGGTGCTCGTCAATTCTTACCTGTTAAAGTAAACAGTGCTGGTGTAATGCCAATCATCTTTGCTCAAGCAATCATGTTCTTGCCTACATTAGTATCATTCACTAATATCGATTCTGCACAAGGTATTGTTAGAATATTCAATGATCATAGTAATGTATGGTACATGGTAATCTATTCTGTAATGGTAATTGGATTTACTTTCTTATACACAGCTTTGATCTTCAATCCTAAGCAAATTTCTGAAGATTTAAAACGTAATAATGGTTTTGTTCCTGGTGTTAAACCTGGTCAACCAACAACAGATTATATCGGAGCAGTAATGGATAGAATTACTTTGCCAGGTGCTATCTTATTAGCATTGGTAGGTATTTTACCAGGCTTTGCACAAAAATTAGGTGTAACGCAAGGTTTCAGTACTTTCTTTGGTGGTACATCATTATTAATTATGGTAGGTGTAATTTTAGATACCTTACAACAAATCGAAACATATTTATTAATGCGTCAATATGATGGCTTAATGAGTACAGGTCGTGTTCAAGGTAGAAGCGGGATTACCAATTCAACAATATAATTTTTGAATAATTTATATTTACAAACCTGTCCCAAAAAGGCAGGTTTGTTTTTTTAGTTTATCATTGAAAGGTTTTTATTATGATTCATATTAAGACAGAAGAGCAA
>JAGWUO010000147.1 GCA_028868395.1 Cytophagales bacterium
AACAAATATCACTATGAATAAACACGTTATTTTTTGGTCTATTACGGTAGGTTTAGGCGGTCTCCTTTTTGGAATGGACGTTGCTGTTATTTCTGGCGCGGAACTTGCCATTCAACAGTTGTGGCAATTAGATTCTTTCACACATGGCTTAGCTATTGCAGCGGCTTTGTATGGTACGGTTATTGGGGCAGCTTTGGGAGGAATTCCTGCGGATTTATTTGGCAGAAAAAAGACTTTGTTTTGGATAGGTCTTAGCTTTTTTATCTCTTCCATAGGAGCAGCAATAGCGCCAGACGTTAATTCATTCATGTTATTCCGTTTCTTAGGTGGCCTCGGAATTGGTGCTTCATCGGTTGTAGCCCCTATTTATATTTCAGAAATTGCTCCAGCGAAGCATAGAGGGAAATTGGTTATTTCATTTCAACTCAATATCGTACTTGGTATTTTGATTGCCTATGTGTCCAATTACTTTATTCAAGGGATGGAAAATGATTGGCGCATTATGCTGGGCGTTGTGTCACTACCTTCTTTATTGTTCTCTATCTTGATTTTATTAACCCCAGAAACGCCGCAGTTTTTATTATTAAAACGGAATGATTTAGCAGGTGCTCGGAAAGTGTTAGCATTAGCTGATCCTAATCCAGAGGAAACAATTCTACGTATTCAAAACAATGCCAAACAAAGCACAGAGAAAGAACGCTTGTTCTCGGGAAAATTTGTTTGGCCCTTAACTCTAGCGTTTTTGTTTGCTTTCTTCAATCAAATGTCTGGAATTAATGCTATTATCTATTATGCGCCTAGAATCTATGAATTAACCGGTTTAGGAAAAGAAAGTGCTTTATTATCAACGGCTGGAATTGGTATTGCTAACTTGTTGTTCACTTTATTAGGCTGGTATTTGATTGACCGTGTAGGTCGTCGTATTTTAATGTATATCGGATCAATTGGTTACATCATTACACTTAGTTTAATTGCCTACGCTTTTTATACAGAGTCGTATACGTTTGTCCCTATTTATATTTTTGCTTTTATCGCGTCTCATGCCATTGGACAAGGATCAGTTATATGGGTATTTATTTCTGAAATTTTTCCCAATTCGGTTCGAGCGTCAGGTATGGCTTGGGGTTCCTTAACTCACTGGGTGTTTGCTGCTTTAGTAGCTAATTTCTTTCCCTTGTTTACGGAAAGTTATGGTGGGACATTAATCTTTGGCTTTTTTGCGGTGATGATGGTGGCACAGTTAGCTTATGTGGCTTTCATGATGCCTGAAACCAAGGGAGCTAATTTAGAAGATATTGAAAAACAGGTAATAATGCATTAATTGTGTTCGTATGATATATTTCGATCCTAGTAGTAGCAAACCTAAATACCAACAATTAATAGATGGTATCATTGATGGAATTAATTCTGGCTTGTTAGAGCATGGTAAGCAATTACCCTCTATTAATAAAGTGGCTAGTGAATTTAACATGGCTCGTATGACTGTTACGAAGGCCTATGATGATTTGCGTGAAAAAGGATTGATTAGTTCTCATCATGGGAAAGGATTTTATGTATCGAGTACCAATACGAAAAATGCTTTGCGCGTATTTATTCTAATGGATGCCTTGACACCGTACAAGGAGATACTATACGACAGTATTATCCAACATTTAGGTGAGGATGTTAGCCATAACTTGTTTTTCCACTACCACGATATTGAATTATTTGAGGAGTTAATCACCAATAATTTGGGAAAATACAATCACTACATTATTCTCCCCCATTTCAATAAAAGCGTAGCGAGAATTGTTTCGAAAATACCCAAAGACAAATTGTTGGTTTTGGATATTAATGTGAAAGAGTTTAGTGACGATTATTCTATTCTCTACCAAAATTTCGAATCCAACATCTACCAAGGGTTAACGGCGTGCTTGGATAAGGTAAAAAAATACCAACAAATTAACTTGTTGTTAAGCTCTAAAAGCTTTCAATATACGCCTGATGGTATTATTCAAGGTTTTACTCAATTCTGCTCTGAAAACAATTTGGAATTTGATATAATTCCAGATTTAGATGACGACTACGAGTTGCAAGTTAATCAAGCCTATATCGTCTTTAGAGAATATGATCTTATTAAGATGATTAATTGGACGACTAAGAACAAATTAAAGGTAGGTAAAGACATTGGTATCATCTCCTACGACGATACACCTCTAAAGGAAATCATTGCGGAAGGAATATCCGTAATTTCAAACGACTTTAAGAAAATGGGTGAACGCGCAGCTGAAATGATTATCAATAGAGAAAAAGGCCGCGAATCGAATGAGTTCTATTTTATCGACCGCGGTTCCTTATAGATCTAAATGCACATTGAGCCATCCTGCATCCATTTTAACCCCTAATGTGTTGTAAAAATCGATAGCTGGTTGATTCCAATCGAGCACTTGCCACATCATACCTGTACATTGCGTGCGTTTAGCCTCTTCTATGGCCTCCATAATCAAGCGTTTGCCTAATCCTTTACCTCTGTAACTTTCTTTAATATACAAGTCCTCTAAATAGAAGCGTCTACCCTTCCAAGTGGAGAAACGGTAATACCACAACGAAAATCCGCCTAATTCTCCATTCAAGTAAATCAGGTTAGCAAAGAATAAAGGATTATCTGAAAAGCCCTCCGCAACATAATCATCAATTGTGGAACTAACTTCTTCCGGAGCCTTCTCAAAGATGGCTAACTCCATCACTAAATCTCTGACTAATCCAATATCTTCTTTCGTTGCTCTACGTATTTCTATCTTATCCATTGATGGCTCTCAGTTTAGTTAAAAGCGTTAAAAAGTCTTCCGGAAATTCCTGTTCAAACTGCATAAATTCATTGGTAATAGGATGTACAAATCCTAACGAATAGGCATGCAAGGCTTGTCTAGGACATATTTTAAAGGCATTGTCAATAAATGACTTATAGTTAGCCATTGATGACATATACCGAATTTTATCCCCTCCATAAGTTGAATCAGAAAATAAGGGATGACCAATTGATTGGAAATGGGCTCTGATTTGATGAGTACGTCCCGTTTCTAATTTAAATCGAACAAAAGAAGCGAATCCAAAAGATTCTACCACCTCATAATGCGTAATAGCTATTTTACCTAGTTCGTGATCATCAGGGAAAATAGTCATTACTTTACGATCTTTAGGACTCCGGCCAATTTTTCCTCGTAAAGTCCCTTTAGATTCCTTAGGAACCCCCCAACAGATCGCATAATAGGTTCTTTCAATACTGTGTTCAAAGAATTGTTGACCTAGAAAATTAAGCGCAAATTCCGTTTTACCTATCACCAATATGCCAGATGTATCTTTATCAATTCGATGCACTAAGCCGGGACGAATGTCTTTTTGTCCAGGAAGATTTTGGCAATGAAACAATAATCCATTGACTAATGTACCGGTCCAATTACCTTGCGCAGGATGTACCACCATACCGGGAGACTTATTGACTAAAATCAATTGTTCGTCTTCATAAATAATATCGATAGGGATATCTTCTGGATAGACTTCTTTATCACGTGGAGGATTCGCAAAGGAAACAGAGATATTATCAAACGGTTTTACGCGGTAATTTGACTTAATTAAGCCCCCATTTACTTTAACAGATCCAGCATCGATACCCACCTGAATCTTATTGCGACTGGTGCCCGCAATTTTAATCATCAAATATTTGTCGATTCTGAGTAATTGCTGACCTTTGTCAACAGTGAAATTAAAATGCTCAAATAAATCATCTTCCTCTTCGGAGTCAGGAGCATTCATTTCTGGATCGATGGACATAGCAAATTTCGAATTTAACGCGTTACACTTACCGTCTCCTATAGAAGAGATTTTCGATGAATGCTGGAATTCAAAAGGAATTCAGGTCTTTGTCAAAAGAGACGACCTCATCCATCCCATCATTTCGGGTAATAAGTGGCGCAAATTAAAAAATTATCTTCAAACCTTTTCATTTAGCACCCATTCTGGCCTATTAAGTTTTGGAGGGGCCTATTCGAATCACCTGTATGCACTCGCCTATGCGGGTTATTCACTAGGAATTCCTACAGTAGGTATTATCCGAGGTGATGAATTGACGATTGATAGTAATCCC
>JAGWUO010000148.1 GCA_028868395.1 Cytophagales bacterium
CTGAAGAGGAGGAATCTCGCGTTAAATCAATCTCCGATGGATCGCCCAGGATTTCTAGAATTCGATCGGAGGCACCAATGGTCTTTTGTAATTGAGCATAAATATCACCTAAACCGCCCACAGAACCTCCGATGAATGCAGTGTAGAATATGAAGGTTAATAAATCTGCCAAAATTAAATCGCCTTGTGCCACTAATGCGGCACCGTACCAAACAACTCCCACGATTCCACCGAACAAAGCGAAAATGACAAAACTGACAAATCCCCCACGCAAGGTGGCTGCTTTCAAGGCTTCGCCTAACACCTTGTTCAACGAGGTAGTATAGCGATCAACTTCGTATTTTTCGTTGGTGAAGGCTTTAACGGCTTGGATGGATGTTAATGTTTCTTCTACAATGATGTTTGTATTGGCTAGTTCGTCCTGTGCCTTTTTGGAAATCTTCCGAATGAATTTACCGAACACGATGGCCGAAATGACCAAGACCGGGAAAGTGGCCAACATAAATAGTGTTAGCTTCCAGGAGATGTAGGTAATGAGCGCAACTCCCCCCACAAGTGTAAATACCTGGCGGAAGAATTCTGCCAAGGTAATCGATAAGACATCTTGTAATTGTGTGATATCCGATGTAATACGGCTCATCAATTCCCCAACACGTCTTTTTTCAAAGTGAAAAATGGGTAGCGTGATGATTTTAGCGTATAATGTCTGACGAACATCACGCATTGATTTCTCTGAGACTTGGGCGAACGTATAGATTCGGAAGAAGGAGAGGATGGCTTGAACAATCAAGACTGCAAAGAAAAACAAGGTTACATCGTTGATCTTGTAGGTTGATTTGCCTTCGATAACTTTAGTCATTTCCCCAATTAAAAGGGGGAAGCTGAGGGTTGTTAAGTTCGATAATAACAAGAAAGCCATCCCTACGATGAACGTCCATTTGTAAGGAATGACGAAACGGAAAATCTTGATGGCCTTAGAAAGACCTTGTTTGCTGACTTTAACAGCATCTTTTGGATCTACTCCTCCGCCTATATCACCGTGTTGTTTTTTTGCCATCTTATTTTTTATCTGCTTCGCCGCGGTAGCCTGAATCGAGGAATAATCGATTGGCTTCTGGGTCGATCATTATTTTTGCCAAACTCAATTTGGGCTTTTGTTTCCAATAGGAATCTACAATGCGCCATCCTAACCAGCGGCCGATGCTACCTGGGCAGGCGGGTCCGATTTCTGTGGTTTTGGGACGGTCATCTAGGTATTTTGCCTTGACATTTTTATCACTACTGAATAACAATTTACGATCGATAAAATGTTCCCAAACTTCCTTTTGGAAGGCATTCGCCTCCGCTAATTCTTGATTTGTATAGCCAAATAGCAGACTATCGGGCACAGAAGGTAAAATCGTTTTCGTGAAAACGTAGCCTTTGCCATACCAAATCATATCGCTTAATAAACTCGCATCGTTCTCTGTTTGTTTGATCAAAAAAGCAGAATATTGGAGAATCACCTGGGCGACCAAAGCTTTTGGTTCCAAACGTCGCATTTGGTATTCGTAGACATTGGGCGCTTTATAGAGGCCGCGAGATCCCATAAAAAAGTCAAGTCCGATGATAATCAAAGAGTCTGAAACCACCAGATTTTGTGCGGTATATTCGCCGCCGCCTACACCACCAAAACCGGAAAATACCGTTCTGATCTTCGGGGTTTTAATGCCAGGGAATTCCTGTTGAATTTTGGTAAAAGCTGATTTGAGTTCTATTTCGAGTGAATCTCCACCAAAAAAGCTAGGCTCTTGACTCTGATCATAAAATTTTCGCAAGGCTGGATTAGTGTATAATCGAAACAGATCTTGAGCTAGGAAAGGCGCATTTTCGGGTGTAGCTCCGAAATACCCCACGCTGATTTCTGGGTATTTCGCTAAAACGGTGCTCATCTCCGCATCCGATTTTGCAGTGGCCATTAAGCGTTCCACACGCTTAAAATCCCATTGTATGGCTGGCGCTTCCTTTTCTGAAGAACAAGACCAAAGGAGCAAACCGAAGAAAACCGCGTAAATGAATTTCATTATCCTAAACGAGCTAGCAATTCTTGCAATGACTGAATCTTTGTTTCAGCATCGGCTAATTTCTGTCTTTCACGCTCCACTAAATCCGCTTTCGCATTTGCTACAAATTTCTCGTTAGCAAGTTTCGCTTCCACCGATTTTTTGAAGCCTTGTAAATAAGCTAATTCCTTCTCGGATTCCGCCTTCACTACCGCAGGATCTTCATCATTCGCTAATGGAACGAAGAATTGATCTGCTTTAACAACAAAGGTTTGGGCGTCTGCTACGGCATCAGCTACAAAGGTAATCGATTCTAAATTAGCCAATTTGACTAAAATGGCCTCAACAGGAGCATAGGCGGCTTTATTCTCTGCTTTAATGCACAAAGGCAAAGCCAATTTAGGTGACAATTGCTTCGAATTACGAATCTCGCGTACTTTCGTAACCACCTCGAATACCACATCGAATTGAGCGACTAAGCCAACATTAACAGGCCCTGCTAACGGGAATTCAGCTTTACAAATCGACTCTCCTGCTGCGCGTTCATCGATCACTTGCCAAATCTCCTCCGTTATAAAAGGCATATACGGATGCATTAAACGCATTAATGAATCGAATAAACCTAGGGCAGCATTTAGTGTGTCTGCCTGAATTGGGCTTTGGTAAGCCGGTTTAATGATTTCTAGATATTTACCGCAGAAATCATCCCATACTAAGTTATAGATGCTTAATAGCGCATCTGAAATACGGAATTTGCTGAAGTGATCTTGAACGTCGATGATGGTTTGATTTAATTTCGACTCAAACCATTGGGTTGCTAAAACGTGTTCCGGTAATGATGCTCCTGGAACTACTTCTAAACCGCGCAATAAACGGAATGCATTCCAAATCTTGTTCGAGAAGTTACGACCTTGTTCGCATAGCTTATCATCGAATAAAAGGTCATTTCCAGCCGGAGCGGAGAACAATAAGCCCGAACGAACGCCATCGGCGCCGAAACGTTCGATTAGTTCCAATGGATCAGGCGAGTTGCCTAATGATTTGGACATCTTACGACCTTGCTTATCACGAACGATACCAGTCAAGTACACATTCTTGAATGGCAATTCATCTCTCCATTCGTAACCCGCCATGATCATACGGGCCACCCAGAAGAATAAAATGTCTGGTCCCGTCACTAAATCATTCGTTGGGTAATAATAGTTAATCTCTTCGTTATCAGGATTTTCGATACCGTCAAAAACAGAGATAGGCCATAACCAAGACGAGAACCAGGTATCCAATACATCCGGATCCTGCGTCAAATCATCCTCCACCAAAGCATACAATTGGTATTTGTCTCTCGCGATGCGCAAGGCCTCTTTTTTATCTTTCGCTACGATCAACGTGCCGTCTTCTAAATAGAAAGCAGGGATTTGCTGGCCCCACCACAATTGACGGGAAATACACCAATCGCGTACATTTTCCATCCAAGAACGGTAGGTGTTTTTGAATTTCGCCGGATGCAATTGAATGTTGTCGTTCATGACGTTATCCAAAGCCGGTTTCGCCATCTCCTCCATCTTCATAAACCATTGCAAAGACAATTTCGGCTCAATCACCGCACCTGTTCTTTCCGATGTTCCTACGGTTGATTTGTATTCATCCGTTTTGGTCAAATAACCTTCCTCCGTTAATTGCTTTACGATGCGTTTGCGCGCTTCGAAACGATCCACGCCTACAAATAAAACGGCTTTCTCGTTCAAGGTACCGTCATCATTCAAGATGTCGATGACCGGTAATTTATGTTTCAGACCTAATTCGTAGTCATTCAAATCGTGGGCAGGAGTCACTTTTAAGCAACCGGTTCCAAAATCCAATGTCACGTATTCGTCTGGAATAATGCTGATTTCACGATCAATTAGTGGAATTCGCACTTTCTTACCGTGCAAATGAACATAGCGTTCATCAGCCGGATTCACGCAGATCGCCGCATCCGCCATAATGGTTTCTGGACGAGTTGTAGCAATTGTTACTGATCCGCTGCCATCTACAAGGGGATATTGAATGTGGTATAATTTGGCCTGAA
>JAGWUO010000149.1 GCA_028868395.1 Cytophagales bacterium
GTTCTTTTGGTTACGAAAAAGAGCACTATGATCTGTCGATGCAGATAGGGGAATTAGTCTTGTTCCCTACGGTGCGTGCTCAGCCGGAAGAGGTGGATATAGTGGCTTCAGGAACGAGTTGCCGTCACCAAATCCATGATGGAACTAAGCGACATGCTAAGCATGCCGCTGAGATCCTTTTTGCTGCTTTAAAGTAAGATTAGAATTTCCAGCGTACGAAAGCTTCCATGGCTTCGTATTCGGCAAGGCCCAGGGCGTTGTAGATAGAAGCCGTTGCGCGGTTTCTTTCTTCAGCGCGTTGCCAAAACTCCCTTGAATCGTCTCCCTGGAATACCACCCCATCTTTTTGAGACTGGTGCTTAAAAATACCCATTCTCTTTTTGAATACTTGGTCCGGAGACATGGGTACGGCCATTTCGATTTGGTCAATATCCCATTCCGCCCAAGCACCTTTGTATAGCCACACCCAGCAGTTCTTCATGTATTCCCGGTGTTTTAAGCGCGTTACCGCTTCCATGATGGCATCTAAACACACTTTGTGTGTCCCGTGTGGATCGGCTAAATCGCCTGCCGCATAAATTTGGTGTGGTTGAATCTCTTCGATGAGATCCATTACAATCTGAATATCTTTCTCGCCTATGGGTTTCTTGCGAATGGTTCCCGTTTCATAAAATGGCATTTCTAAGAAATGGGCGTTTTCTTTTTTGATGCCTACGAAACGGCAAGTATTTTTAGCCTCTCCTTTACGGATTAATCCTTTAATTTCCCGAACGGCTTGAATGTCAATTTCAGAGTCCGGTTTATTCTTTAGGAACTTGATAGCTTCTTTGTAGATGCGGTTTGCTTTCGCGTTAGGACTTTCAAATTTTTCATTGAAGTCTACGACGAATTCAGCGAATCGAAGGGCTTCATCATCTGCTACCGCAATATTGCCCGTAGTTTGGTAAGCAACATGTACGTCATGTCCTTGGTCGTGTAAACGTTGGAAAGTGCCACCCATCGAGATAATATCGTCATCTGGATGTGGACTAAAGATTAATACCTTCTTCTTTGCGGGGAAAGCGCGTTCCGGACGATGGGTATCATCTGCATTCGGTTTTCCACCTGGCCAACCTGTGATGGTATGTTGTAGATAATTGAAAACTTCGATATTTATCTCGTAGGCCTGTCCATACAAGGATAGAAGATCAGATAAACCGTTTTCGTTATAATCCTTAGAAGTTAGTTTTAGTACCGGTTTATGCAAGGTTAATGACAGGTGTGTAACTGCTTTTTTAATCATATTGCGATCCCATTTAACCGTATCCACAATCCATGGAGTTTTAATGCGGGTTAACATGGAAGCAGCCGTTTCATCTAAAATGAAAGTGGCATTGGGATGTAATTGCAGATAGGAGGCAGGAATATCTGAAGTCACAGTGCCTTCCACCGCTTTGGCGACACTATTCGCTTTATGTTCTCCCCAAGCGAGTAAAACGATTTTCTTTGACTTCATAATGCTGTCGATTCCGAGCGTAATTGCTTTTTTAGGGACTTTTTGTAGTCCTCCAAAATCGGGGGAAGCATCAATCTTCGTGGCAATATCCAGCGTCATTAAACGCGTTTTGGAATTGATCGTTGATCCGGGTTCGTTAAATCCAATGTGTCCATTGCGTCCAATACCCAATAGGTAATAATCGAATCCCCCTAGTCGTTCAATCTTTGCCTCATAGTCTCTGCAAAACTCAGGGATCTTGTCTAAAGACAAAGTTCCATCCGGTAAATGGTAATTTGTTACCGGTATATCAATGTGGTCAAAGAGTTGTTCTTTCATAAATCGAACATAACTCTGGATGGAATCGGGTTCCATGGGATGGTATTCATCGAGGTTAAACGTGATGACATCTTTGAAACTTAAGCCTTCTTCTCGGTGAATTCGGATCAGTTCTTGGTAGACTTTTTTAGGCGAAGATCCCGTAGCAAGTCCTAGAATAGTGGGCTTGCTGGCTTGGTTGTTTTTGCGAATAAGTTCCGCAATTTCTGTCGCAACTGACTTAGATGCAGCATCGGAGTCAGAAAAAATATGTGTTGGAATGCGTTCAAAGCTAATTTCTTGTTCCATAGTCTTATTTTTTTGCGTTTTTAGCCGCTACAATCAATAGGTCGAGTGAAAGAGCGTCAAAGATGCGTAGAATGGTTTTAATGGCAGGGTTTCCTTTGCCTAATTCAATACTGTGAATCGTTTTAATGGCAACGCCACTTTTTTGACTGAGTTCTTCTTGTTTTAATCCGATGGCATTTCTTTTCTCTCTTACGATTTGCCCGAATAGTACTAAATCCATGGTTGCTAGGTTTTTGACAAATGTAAAGAAAATTATAATATAAAATACAAATCGGAATTATGTTACTGATTATATAAAAAATATTAGAAATTTCCGTTTATCATATTTTAACATACTCGAAAAAACAATTCCCGTATCTTTGGGTTTTTATAAACATGCGTAAACTTTTATTTCTCGTTTTCCTGCTGTTATCTGGATTATTACATGCCCAGAAATCAACCGTTAGTGGCTATGTAAAGGAGGCAGCTAGTGGGGAAGGTCTCATTGGAGCAAGTGTCTATGTAAAGGAATTGAAAATAGGTAACGTAACGAATACTTACGGCTTTTACAGTTTAACGCTTCCTGTAGGAAAATACACGCTCGTTTTCTCCTCTTCAGGTTTTAAAAAGAAAGAGCAAGAGATTCAAGTATCTGCCAAAGCACAAGAAATTTCGGTTGAATTAGCTACGGACTCACAAGAATTAGCAGAAGTCATCGTAAAAGCACGTGCAAACGATGAAAATGTCAGAGGTATTGAGATGTCTGTCAATAAAGTGGATATCAAAACGATCCGTAAAATTCCTGCCCTATTAGGTGAAGTTGACTTAGTCCGCGCGATTCAATTGCTTCCAGGCGTTTCTACGGTAGGCGAGGGTGCTTCAGGGTTTAACGTTCGTGGTGGAGGTGTGGATCAAAATCTTGTTCTGTTAGATGACGCTCCTGTTTATAATTCATCTCATTTATTCGGTTTCTTCTCAGTTTTTAATCCTGATGCGGTTAAAGATGTCAAATTGTTTAAAGGGGGTATTCCTTCCATGTATGGCGGACGAGCTTCGTCGATTTTGGATGTGAAAATGAAGGAAGGTAATGTGAAAAAGTTAGAAGTCAACGGCGGTATTGGAGTGATTTTTTCCCGTTTATCCATTGAGGCTCCTATCGTGAAAGATAAAGCTTCATTCATCGTGGCGGCCCGACGTTCGTATATCGATGTGCTTGCAAAGCCCTTTTTGACAGGGAATAACGCGAATTCAAAATTCAGTTTTTATGATTTGACGGCCAAAGTCAATTACACTATCAATACCAAAAACACCGTCTTTATGTCGGGCTATTTTGGTCGTGACGTGTTTGGGACGGGATTTGGGTTTGACTGGGGAAATACCACATTAACCACGCGTTGGAATCACGTTTTTTCGAATAAATTGTTTTTGAATGCAACGGCCTTCTATAGTAATTACGATTATATGTTGGATTCAGACATTGAAAACAAACGACCTAATGACGCTTTCAAATGGACTTCGAACATTGAAAATTTAAGTATTAAGCCTGATTTCACCTATTATTGGAGACCGGATAATACCATCACTTTTGGAGGTCAACTATTATCCTATGACTTCACTCCGGGTAAGGCAAATGCGACATCCAATGGGGAGAAAAGAGAATTTGGTCAAGCGAATAAACGAGGGGTGGAAGCGTCAGCCTACGTGGGTCACGATTGGAAACTTAGCTCACGTTTGACCATTCAGTATGGTGTGCGTTATTCGCATTATGATTACAAGAGTTTGAATGGAGAATATTATGATCGAATTCCGGTGGCAGCTAGCACGGAAAATCCTTCAGGCTATGTGTTGAAAATTAACCAAACAGATCCTGATGCGATTGTAGCTTCTTATGGTAATTGGGAACCCCGTTTTGCCTTGAATGTGACGGGTAACGAATCCTCTTCCCTGAAATTAAGCTATAATCGCTTGGCGCAGTACATTCATTTAATGTCGAACACAGCTGCGTCAACCCCTTTAGACGTGTGGA
>JAGWUO010000150.1 GCA_028868395.1 Cytophagales bacterium
AGGAGGATATACTGCGTTATAATCAGATGTAACAATCGTATCTCCTTTCACTACTTTTTTATATTTGGATACATCCATTAACTCCGCCACTTCAGGCTGATAACCCGGCCACTTGATATAACCGAGTTCGCCGGAGGACTTGATTTTAGCTGAAACGGTATTACTTGTGTGCAGAACGGAAACAATAAGGGCCAAATTCTCTGTACACGAAATCACTTTGCCTACCACTCCAGTAGAGGAAATAACCGCCATTCCAGGCTTGATTCCGTCTAGATAGCCTTTTTCGATCGTTAAGTAATTCTGGGAATTTCGCGTACTTTGATCAATTACCTTGCAAGCGATGGGCTTATAGCGATCCAATGACGCCTTGCTAAAAAAGATAGGTAAGTCGGCTTTCTGCTGCACTTGAGCTTGCAGTTGAAAAATCTGTTGATGTAATTTTTGATTCTCTAGGGCTAACTCTCCATTGATTTCTCTCAATTGATGGTAGGTAGCCACTTCTTGACGAGTGGACAGAATAGACGCCGCCCAGGAATTCGTCGTATTAAAATAAAGGGTATGTTGGTAATTATTGTAGGTGAACACAGCCCAAAGACTGATAACCTGCAGCAAAATAAACAGAAGCAGATTTCGCTGACGCAATAAAAACTGAAACAGTTGATTCATCCCCTAGGTAATCAATACCGGACGGTATTTCTCTAAGTTTTTCAAGATTTCACCCGTACCTCTGATTACCGCCTTCAACGGATCATCTGCCACGTGCACCTTTAGTTGCGTCTTCTTCTCGATACGCTTATCTAATCCGTGCAACATCGCACCACCACCAGCTAAGTGAATACCATTATGGAAGATATCACCTGATAATTCCGCCGGAGCTCTTTGCAAAGTCTCCATGATAGCTACCTCGATTTTTGTAATCGAACTATCTAAGGCATAAGCGATTTCAGAATAATTAATTAATATTTCTTTAGGGATACCCGTCATCTGATCACGACCACGGATCTCAAAATCTGCTGGCGGATTCTCCAGTTCAGGCAAAGCAGAACCCACTTGAATTTTAATTTGCTCCGCTGAACGCTCACCAATCACCAGCTTGTGCTCACGCAACAAATAATCTTTAATATCACGCGTAAATTCATCCCCAGCAACACGAATCGAATTTTCCACGACGATACCACTTAAGGAAATGATCGCTACTTCCGTGGTACCACCTCCGATATCTACGACAAGAGATCCATTCGGTTGTTCAATATCTATTCCGATACCAATTGCGGCAGCAATAGGTTCGTGCACCATATACACTTCACGTGCTCCAGCATGTTCAGCGGAGTCTTTTACGGCTCTTTTCTCTACCTCGGTAATACCTGAAGGGATACAAATTACCATGCGTAATGCTGGAGAAAAGAAGGAATTTCCTTTATCCATCATCTTGATTAAACCACGCATCATTAATTCAGCCGCGGTAAAATCCGCAATCACACCATCTTTTAATGGACGGATCGTTTTAATATTATCATTCGTTTTCTCGTGCATCATCATCGCTTGACGACCCACCGCTAAAACCTTGTTCGTATTGCGATCTAACGCAATAATCGAAGGCTCGTCCACGACAACCTGATCTTTATGAATAATCAAGGTATTCGCCGTACCTAAGTCCATGGCTATATCCTTCGAAAGAAAATTAAATAATCCCATCTGATTTTGTGATTGTAAAACACAAATTTACATAAAAATTGAGCTAAAATTTGAAAAAAAACGAATTTTAGATTTTCCACGAAATAATTATAAAATAGGCCAAAGCAGGTTCTCAGAAATCACTAAATTTTAAAATCGCGCTCTTATTAATATATTACAATAAATTAAGCGAAAAAAAATAGGATAAAATGGGCAAATTAATCGACAAAATAATTTGGAATTATTATCTGATTTATTAGTTTTGTCCAAGTTTAGTAGAAAAATCGTATTAATTACTCCGTTTGGTGATAAATTATGGAAGATTATAACAAGATCATCGAGTCCTTAGGTGTTAAATTCATCAAAGCGAGGAACATTAGAATATTACAACCTATTCGTATCAAGAATTTCTACGACGTAGAAAATTCACTCTTGATATTGTACAAAGGTGAGGTTTCTTTTGGTGAAGAGGAAACACCCGTGGAAGAAGGCGATATGCTTTTCATCCCAGGGGGTAAAATGATCAGCGTAACCTACGGAAATGCAGAAAAACCCAAAGCGGTAAACAACGAAGAGTTTATGACGCACCGGGAATTGTATTTTGACCAAAACACAGATCCTGCACAAATCGGAACTCAGCCGAACTCGTTCGGAATGGTTGCCTTCGAAGCTAAGGTTTTTGACTCTGTAAACTTCTTTACTTCCCTAGATATTCCTCCGTTCTTAATCAAACGCGACGATAAATTAGCTGCAACGATCCGTGAGATATTAGAAGAAGATCTTTCTGATGCCATCGGTAAAGGGCGTATTATCAAAATCAAAACGGAAGAGATTGTGATCGAAGTTATTCGTTACATCATCGAAAACCGTTTATTCGTAGAGCAATTAGCTACAAACTCCACTTACTTTAAAGATCCACGCTTAATCGATATCTTCGCTTACATCAAGGATCATTTGGGTGGTGATTTGTCAAACAAGGTTTTGGCAAACGTAGCGAACGTTTCTGAAGACTACGTAGGTCAATATTTCAAGATGTTAACGGGTATCAACCCACAAGATTATATCGAGTACCAACGTATGGAAGCGGCGGTAGGTTTACTTCGCACCACGAAGAAATCCATCCGCGCTATCGGTTCCGAAGTAGGATACAAAGACACGGCGTATTTCTGCCGTCGTTTCAAAATGATGTTCGGTATTCCAGCCGGAAAGATGAGACGCAGAGAATCGTTGATGAATATTTAACAAAAAAGCCGTTGAGAAACAAAAAACCCGCTGAGAAATCTCAACGGGTTTTTTGTTAGTCACTAGTCGCTAGTCGATAGTCGCTAGTCGGCAGTGGACAGTCGACTAAATTGCGAAGCGGTGACTAAGCGACGAAATGGCGACTCTTTGACTAAGCCGCCTGCGGCGACTGTCGCAGCTTTGCTACGACTAAAGCAAATACTTTAACTTCACTAATTCTCTCTCCGTCAAGAATCTCCAGCTTCCGCGTGGAAGATCCTTCTTCGTTAAGCCTGCGAAAGTCGTGCGGTCTAGTTTAGTCACTTCGTAACCCAAGTGTTCGAAAATACGACGAACAATGCGGTTTTTACCAGAGTGGATTTTTACTCCAATGACGTAACCGTCTGGAGTTACTTTGGCCAAATCATCTACTTTAATTTCGCCATCTTCTAAGGTTAAACCTGCTTTGATTTTCTCGAAATCTTCGTCAGTCAATGGCTTGTCTAATTCAGCTTGGTAAATCTTCTCGATCTCGTTCGATGGGTGCGTCAATTTATCCGCTAATTCGCCATCATTCGTAATCAACAATAAACCTGTTGTGTTTCTATCCAAACGTCCAACTGGGTAAATGCGCGATTCTGTTGCATTCTTTACTAATTCCATCACGGTCTTGCGATCGTTAGGATCTTCAGTCGTTGTTAAGAAGTCTTTTGGCTTATTTAATAACAAGTAAACTGGTTTTTCTCGGTTCAATTTACGGTTACCGTATTTCACGATGTCCGTAGGCTTCACTTGGTAACCCATTTCTGTGATCACCTTGTTATTTACCTTGATCTCCCCTGCTTCGATTAATTTATCTGCATCGCGACGAGAACAAATTCCCGCGTTTGCGATATAGCGATTTAAGCGAATTTCGTCTGAACGACGATCGGTTTGAGCGATTTTCTTTTGAATTTTCGAAGGAGCACGCTCCTTGTAGCGATCTAATTTGTATTGCGGCTCGTAGGCGGGACCTGCGTCAAAACGGGAGCGACTTTTAAAAGTCTCCCGATCTGAATAACGTGGGTTGCGAGACCCCTCCGGGCGTTCGCCACGGTCTGCAAAGCGCTCCGTCCGAGCCTCATAACGACGCTCAATACGTGCTGTTGGATTTTCATCGCGCGGTGTAGTCGATTCTTCCGAACCCTCTACTTTAGGT
>JAGWUO010000151.1 GCA_028868395.1 Cytophagales bacterium
TTGCTTGAAGACTTTATCGCAACGTTTTACAACTTCAGAGACAACTTTGCCGCCCCAAGTCGAAGAATCAATCTTGCCTTCGCCAGTGATAATAAAATCTGCTTTTAAAAGGGCCCGGTTAAAATGGACTTTGTCCATTACCCAACTAGAACCAGCAACGATTTTAGCGTTTAGAAAATAACGGGCACCTGCACCTAGTCCGCCCGCAGCTCCCGCTCCGGGTTCTGATGAGATGGACCCGAAGAAGGAAGCCATATTATTTAGACCTTTATCTAATTGTTTAATTACTGTGGCGGTGGCACCTTTTTGTGCAGCGAAAACGTGGGCTGCTCCTGTGGGTCCAGCGAGTGGATTCTCCACGTCTGTGACTACCGTGAAAGAACAATCTACGGCTGATGGACTTCCTATGGACGCAATTTTAACTAGATTTTCACCGATAGGTTCTAAGGCAACGCCGGCCTCATTTAAAAATGTCCACCCCAATGCGGCAGCCATGCCAATACCGGCATCATTTGTGGCTGAACCACCGATGGTGAGAATGATATGGGTGGCACCACGTTTTAACGCATCCGCGATCATCACTCCCGTTCCGAAAGTCGAGGTTTTAAGGGGATTTCGCTCCTTTGCGGACAATAACGCGAGCCCAGAAGCGCGGGCCATTTCAATATAAGCTGTTTTTTGATCCGCTAACCATAAATAATCTGCCTGAATGGGACGCATCAACGGGTCAAAGGTGTCCACTGAAATCCATGTTCCGCCGTGCAATTGTTGAATCACTTCCAGAGTACCTTCTCCGCCATCTGCGAGGGGGAGGGTGGTGAAAACGGTTTTGGGACGACGTTTCTTAATCCCTTTTTCAAGCGCTACGCATACTTGCGAGGCAGAAAGAGAGCCTTTAAACTTATCAGGAGAGATTAAAACGTGCACAGCGATGGATTTATGCCGCAATTTAGCCACAATTCCTTAAATTTAAGGTATGAGAATACTGACAGCCTTCGCCCTCTTATTTTTGATATCCGTTTCTTGTACGAATCAACCGGATTTGACCGGTTTTGATGTAGAAAGCTTTAAAAAGGACCGCGGGAGTTGTGGCGGGACGAGAGAAAAGCAGATTGATTGGCTTAAAACGCATAAAATGACATGGAAGGGGGTTAGCTCCAATGATTTGGAAGACATACTAGGAAAGCCTGATATTCAACAATTAGCGGACCGAAACCAGGAATATTACGTGTATTTTTTGGAAAAAGGCCCTCATTGTGATAAAATTACAAATCCGTCTCAAGCACGCACGATGGCTTTTCGCTTCAGCGCGATGGGATTAACGACTGAAATTACCTTTCAGCAAGGATTGCCCTGATTAAAACTAAACCTATGAAAAAAATTCTATTCCTATTCTTTATGAGCATTACTATGTCCCACGCCCAAAAAGCGCCAGCGCTCGATTTCTTCTGTGAACTGAAAGTAAAACTGGATCCTGCGTTAATTGTGGGAGAAACCCCTCATGGAACGCGCCGCATCATTCCCATTATAGGCGGAACAGTGGAAGGTCCTAAAATCAAGGGAGAAATCTTGAATGGTGGAGCAGATTGGCAAATATTGCGAGCGGATGGAGTAACCGAATTAGAGGCGCATTACCAATTTAGAACGGATGATGGCACCTTGATTTATGTCAAAAATACGGGTATACGCGCTGCCACCCCAGAAATTGCGGCACGTTTAGCCAAAGGAGAAAAGGTAGATGCGAATGAATACTATTTCAGAGCGATGCCTAAATTCGATGCGCCTAAAGGCAAATACGATTGGGTAAACAACAGCCTATTTGTTTGTACGGGAGAACGCTTGCCGGATTACGTGCTGATTCGAGTTTGGAAAGTAATGTAATACCGATGAAAGCGATACAAGTACTGATTATTTTGATCTGTTTTCTGTGCAACATGCTGGATGGCATGGATGTGTTGATTATATCCTATACGGCACCGGCGATTGCGAAGGCCTGGAGTATTTCCCCGGCGAATTTGGGGATTGTGTTTAGTTCTGGCCTGGTGGGAATGACGGTGGGAGCGATATTTTTAGCTCCGCTGGCGGATCGTTTTGGGCGGAAGCCGTTGATGATTCTGGCGGCTCTGATTATGGGTACCTGCATTTATTTGACGTCTTACGCGACGGATGTGAACATTTTGATGATTTACCGCTTTATCAGTGGGCTAGGAATCGGGACGATGATGGCGAGCACGGCGGCGATTACGGCGGAATATGCTCCGGCATCTACACGCGATTTTTGGGTGAGCACGGTGGTGGCTGGGTATCCGGTGGGTGCCGTTTTAACTGGCATTTCTTCTGCGAAAATCATCGCGGAAAATGGCTGGGAGCACCTATTTGAGTTAGCGGGTTTGGCTACTTTTTTAGTGATCCCTATCTTGTTTTTCTTCCTGAAAGAATCCGATGAGTTTAAGGCCAAAGCCAAGCCAGAAGACGCCAAAATAAGTGCCTTATTTACCCCGGAATTTAAGTGGAGTACTTGGCAGCTTTGGAGTGCCTTGTTCCTCTCTTTTACGACCCTTTATTTCTTAATGAATTGGATTCCAAAGTTAGCCTCTAATGCAGGCCTATCGATGGAATTAGCCATCTATTCAGGAACCATTTTTAATTTAGGCGCCATCGTGGGCATACCGGTACAAGGTTATTTTTCGACGCGATTTGGACTGAAAAAATCGATCGGAATTCTGTTATTAATTACCGCTGTTTTATTGGGCATTTTTGGACAATTTTCGGGTTCCAATTTAATCCTCGTGGTCTTGTTTTTCCTCGGTTTTGGGGTGCAAGGCAGCTTTGTAGGATTATATGCCGTAGCGGCGAGAATGTATCCGACCGCGATTCGTTCGACGGGTATTGGCTGGGCGATCGGTATGGGTCGTTTAGGAGGAATTTTAGGCCCCATTTTAGGCGGCGTTTTAGTGGGGCTTGGTTTGGGGATGGGAGAAAGCTTTTTGTTCTTCGCCTTACCGTCTTTAATTGCTGGAATTATTACGCTAAAAATTAGTTCCCAAACCATTTCTTAATGCGCAAACACAATTTCTTTCCCGGACCTGCCACACTTCCATTTGAGGTTATTCAAGAGGCGTCGGCTGGTCTTTTAGACTATAATGGAATGGGTGTTTCCATTGCGGAAATCAGCCACCGTTCTCCCATTTTCACCGATTTATTAGACGAAGCGAATGCGCTCGTGAAAAAATTATATAGTCTTTCGGATGATTGGGCGGTGCTTTGGTTGCCCGGAGGTGCCTCTAGTCAGCTGACGGTGGCCCCAATGAATCTGACGGAACCTACTGACAAAATTGCCTTTGTAGATACGGGTTTTTGGGCGGGACGCGCAATCGAGGCGGCGGCGAATGAGGCGAATGCCTTCTTTTTAGCTTCTTCCAAAGACACAAACTACGACCGAATCCCTAAAATCACAGACGTTCAAGGCGCACGTTATTTACATGTCGTATCTAACGAGACAATCGACGGAACGCAATACCATGCGTTTCCTGAAGTCGATGTTCCCTTGGTGGCAGATATGACGTCCGATTTCTTGTCAAGACCTTTGCCGATGGAGAAGTTTGGGGTGATTTTCGCGTCGGCTCAAAAGAATTTTGGGATCGCTGGAATCACCTGTGTGCTGGTGAATAAGGCTGTTTTACCCGAGAAAAATAGTCGCAAAATCCCTAAGATTTTCGACTACCATACCCACATCGCAGAAAATTCGCTTTACCACACCATCCCCACTTATCCGGTTTATGTGGCGTTATTGATGCTACGTTACATTGATAAACAGGGTGGGCTAGCCGAAATGCAGCGATTGAGTCAGGAAAAATCAGCCTTGATTTACAACGAAATCGACCGAAACCCCCTGCTTCAAGGCATTGTGGCTTCGGAAGATCGCTCAGTGATGAACGCTTGTTTTACAAGTCAATCGCTCGAGATGGATCAAAAGATTAACTTGTTTTTAGAGCAAAATGACATCGTGGGAATTAAAGGTTTTCCGACCAAAGGAGGGTTCAGAGCCTCCATCTATAACGGACAACCGTTAGCCAGCGTGGCTCATTTA
>JAGWUO010000152.1 GCA_028868395.1 Cytophagales bacterium
CTGATTTAGACATTCCTCGTTTAGTGGGCCAAATCAAAGCTAGACAAAAACTCAAGGACAAAATGCCTCATTGGGTGGCGAATGAAAGGGTATTCTTCCCTCCTGCTTTGGCCCTAGAACAATCATCTTCTGAAGTAACGGCCAACTTTAAGGCTTCCTTAGTGCACGGAAAAGTCGTGGACCTAACGGGCGGAATGGGTTTAGATAGCTTCGCCTTCGCACAAGCAGGATGCGAGGTGGATTACATCGAAAGACAGGAAGAACTCGCGAAAATCACCGCGTTTAATCACTTCCTATTAAATGCAGGAAACATCCGGCACCACACAGGCGACAGTATAAAATGGCTTTCAGGTTGTGCGGAATTATTTGACTTCCTTTATGTAGATCCGGCCAGAAGAGATGGAGACGGCAACAAAGTAGTCTTATTGCAAGATTGCGAGCCCAATGCGCTGGAATTAATCCCCTATATCAACAATAAAACCAGTTTATTGATAAAAACGAGTCCCTTATTGGATTTAGATCGGGCCACCAAAGAATTAGGTGGGGTAGAAAAGATTTATATTGTTTGCTTTAAAAACGAGGTGAAAGAATTGCTCTTTTTAAAGACCTCTCAATCTTCGGAAGATCCTTCTGTCGAAGTCATTGAATTAAGTCAAGCTGATTCACTACAATTTAAAGGTAATAAATCCATTGAATCTGCAAGCATTTGCGACTTTGGCACTATTTCAAACTACCTATACGAACCTCATGCAGGAATTTTAAAGGCTGGATTCTTTAAATTGGCAGGGAAAGGGTTGTCAAAAATTGCGCCAAATACACACTTATATACTTCCGAAGCCCTACACACTAATTTTGCAGGAAGAACGTTTGAGGTTTTAGCAGAGGGACCTTTGGAAAAGAAATGGATTCAGACAGTGTTGCCAGCTGGAAAAGCGAATATCTCCACCCGAAATTTCCCTATCAAAGCAGACGAAATTCGGAAGAAATTTCAATTGAAAGATGGCGGAGAATTTACGCTTTTTGCCTTCAGAGATCATACAAACAAAAACAAGGTTGCCCTAGCTAAAAAAATCTCCTAACTTTAGTAAAAATTTCATCCTATGAAGAAGATCGCTATTCTACTTTTCTTTTTTGCTTTTGCATTCAATGCCTCTGCTCAAGTTTTTTCTGGCATGTCTGAAGTAGATAAATCGAAAAAAGAAGGAGTATATACTTTCGTCAATACGCAAGAAAAATACGCCAGAGCAAGCTGGAAAGCTTATTTAAGTAAATTTGGTAAGGTAATTGAGGGAAAAAACGGCACCTACTCTAGCTCCGATATCAAGATTGCTGGAATCTCGGATAGTCCTTTAGTACTTGTTTCTAAAGTTTCTGAAGAAAATAAGAAGGTGAAATTATTCGTGTCAATTGCCACGGGAAATGACGAATACATCCAAACTGGTCACGCAAAATTAAGTGAAACGAGCACTTGGATAGAGGACTTTATCAAAATTGTAGATTTAGAAGAGGCTGTAAGAATCGAAGAAAATAAATTAGCCGAATTGGTTTCGGCTCAAGCGAAGAACAGTAAACAAGCGGAACGTTTAATTCGCGAATTAGATTCTAACACGAGACAAATCAACAATTTGGAAGAACGCTTAAAAGAAGCGAAAATCGAAAAAGAAAAGATTTTAACGAATCAGGTTCAGAATAAAGTAGATCAAAAAACGAAAGAGGAGGAAATTGCTGCACAGAAAGCAGCCGTTGAATCTGCGAAACAAAAAATCAAATGAAAAAACTGATCATTGCCCTCTTTACGATATCGTTATTTTGCAACTTTGGCAGAGTAGAGTATTCTGCGCTTAATCCGAAGGCGAAAACAATTCAAATGGATTCTTCAGCAAGAATAGTGGCTGCTAATCCTTCTAAGGTAACGCCTAATGAAATTCCATCAGAGCAAGAATCACCTGAGGCTTCTGACGAAAGCGCTGGCTGGGCAAAATATATTGCATTAGGCATTAAAACCTTTTTTGCGACCTTATTAAAACTCTTGGTAGCTTAATATGCTATCCTACTCGATCACCACTCCTATCCAAGCACCTATTAGTCACGTAAAAGAACTTTTTACAGCTGATCTTTTGCTAAAGTTATCGCCCCCTTTTCCAAGAGTCGCCTTACAGCGCTTCGATGGATGCAAAAAAGAAGATAATGTCGTTCTTGTTATCCATCTCATTTTCTTAAAGCTTACCTGGAGTTCCCTGATTACAGAAGACTTAGAAACGGAGCAGGAATGGTATTTTATTGACCGAGGAGTTAAGATGCCTTTTGGATTGCAATTTTGGCAACACAAGCATAGAGTGAAGAAAACCTCCGAAGACACTTGCGAAATTATCGATGAAATTTCATTCGATACCCACCATGCATTTTTGAATTACCTTCTTTTCCCCTTTCTTTGGGGAATGATTTTCTACAGAAAACCATTTTATAAAAAGTATTTATCCCTCGTCAACCCACTATGAAATTAACCTTAACGAATAAAATTATCATCGGATTTATCCTGGGCCTCGTGCTAGGAGAATTCTTTTTCCTTTATTTTGAACCAGAAGTTAGCCATGATTTAGGGGCTAAAGTCCAAATCGTATCCAAAATTTTCCTTCGCCTAATCAAAATGATTGTAGGACCTTTAGTGTTCTGTACATTGGTGGTAGGAATTGCGAAATTAGGTGACTTTAAAGCCGTAGGTCGTATTGGGGCGAAAACCATCGGCTACTTTTATTTTGCGACTATTTTATCGTTAGTAACGGGCCTAGTGGTTGTAAACATCACGCAACCAGGTAGCTTGCAAAGTTGGCCAAAACCGGCTGCTGGTACAGAAACGGGTATTGATGCTTCCAAAGCTAAAACGATGGAAGATTTCATCTTACATATCTTCCCAGATAGTTTTTTCAAGGCTTTGGCTGAAAATGAAATTCTTCAAATCGTCATCTTCTCCCTCTTCTTCGGCGTCGCTTTAGGCTCCATAGGTGAGGTAGGAAAACGCTTAATTCACGTCATTGAAAACCTAGCGGAAGTTATCTTCAAAATGGTGAACTACGTGATGGAAGTGGCTCCTTATGCAGTATTTGCAGCCATGACAACTGTAGTGGCAAACAAGGGCTTAAGCATTTTGATTAGCTACGGCTATTTGATGATCTGCTTTATGGGCGGCCTTTTATTCTTTACGGTAGTTATTTTATGGATTATCTGCTTAGTGAATGGGATTCCCTATTGGAAGCTTTTGAAGGAATTAAAAGAGGCCTTACTTATCTCCTTCTCGACAGCGAGTTCGGAGGCATCTTTCCCGCAAACGATTGCCGCATTGGAGAAATTCGGCTGCAGTAGACGTATTGTAGGCTTTGTGTTGCCTTTAGGCTATAGCTTTAACCTTGATGGGTCGATGTTGTACATGACCTTCGCGACCGGATTTATTGCACAGGCTTATGGCGTTCATTTAAGTTTAGAGCAACAAATCACGATGTTATTGACCTTGATGATTACGTCCAAAGGTATTGCCGGAGTACCTCGCGCCTCACTCGTGATTATCGCAGGAACTTTAACTATGTTCAATCTTCCAGCGGAAGGTATCGCCTTATTACTAGGGGTTGATCCCTTCTTGGATATGGGTAGAACGGTAACGTCTGTAGCCGGCAACGGCGTGGCAACTTGTGTGGTTTCGAAATGGGAAGGAGAATTTAATCCGCCTTTGGCAGATTAATTTTCTGATCAAAGGTCATTTGAACGGCTTTACGAGCCGGAATAATCGAAGCTAAAAAGGTGATCACCATCACCACTAAAGCAGTCATCAAAAAGTCAAACCATTCCATCTGAATGGGATAAGCATCAATCAAAGCGTTCGGGATTCCTAAAGGGATAATTCCGAACGTTTGTTGTATCCAACCTAAGGCGAATCCTAGAACCATTCCTACCACTGCTCCAGAAAAACTGATAAATAGCCCGACGGAAAGAAAAATACGTAATAATTGTTGCTGGGTAATGCCCATCGCTAATAAGGTTCGGAGGTCTTTCCGCTTTTCAATAACTAACAGGGAAAGCGCATAAAAAAG
>JAGWUO010000153.1 GCA_028868395.1 Cytophagales bacterium
CGGAATAATGGCGCTCATCTCGAAGAAGAAAAATCTGTATCGGATTAATCAGCAGCTGCGGCGGTATTTGCATAAATACAATCGGGAGCACGCGATGAATATCAGTTATGCGGATTTGTTGCGCTATGATAATGCGATCGTGCTTTATGATAAGAATGAGGTGGATACGCTTTGGGAGACCGTCTTTTATTCACCAGGAGATCAGGAAGAGGTGTATGAGGCGCTAAAGCAGATCTATGCGGATTTAAAAACGGATGGGAATGAAGAGGTTATCAAGCACTTAGTGATTGATCGGGTGGATTATTGTACCTATGGCAATACGCATCCCTTTCGGATTCGGATTGTGAACCGAGTGAATGATAACTTTGATTATTTCTACATTAAAATCGCGGATGCCTCTCGTGTGTATGGCCTAGAATTAGAACATATTTTATCGCCAAACCGCATCAACTACGTCACCTGCGATAATACACTTGTCGAGGAGCACATTGCCGGTGTACCTGGCGATGCCTTTTTAAAGCAGGATTTAGAGACTGATTTAGAGTCGCCTATTCGTCTTGCCAAAGAGTTTGTGAAGTTCAACGAGCGTTGTCTCGTACAACTTTTGGGCGATATGCACAGTGCAAACTTTGTGATTATCACCACACCGGATTTTGAAGAGATTTATTACCGGATTCGTCCCATTGACTTTGATCAGCAGTGTTACGAAGGCAAGAAAACGGTATACCTTCCACAGTATTTCAAGCAAAATAATGCCTTGATTGAGCTCGGGATGAAGTATATGACGCCGGAATCGGTTTGGCAATACCAGATTGAGGAGCGATCGATGATTTCTTCCCGTCTTAAGTCAGAGAGTCAACGCGTGTACGATTTAATGAACGTCATGGCAAAGGATGAGATTGCACCACCTGAAAATGTGGAACAATTGAAAACAGAATTAGCGAAACATTATGAGGATGATCGCTTTTTGAAATGCCAAACGATGGGAGAGATTGTTTGGTTAAGCTTAGAACTCGTGATGCGTCACTAGTTACTTCTTAAAGATGGACCACATCATCAGTCCATAGCCCATTAGGAAGCACAATCCACCAATAGGGGCAATCGCTCCGAAAATGGACATATTCGTTAAGCAAATTAGATAAAGAGATCCCGGAAAGATAATACAGCCGGCAAAATGAAAATAGGCAGCTGTCTTTAAGTGCTTATTGCTGAAATTCATCTGCCAAACCCCCAAAATCAATAACGTAATTCCACCATACATCTGGTAGCGGGCGGCCGTTTCAAAGGTCTCTAGACGATTAATTTCGCGCAAATAGTCCTTCCACGCATGTGCTCCAAAGGCGCCTAAGGCAACCGATAATCCCGCAATGAGTGAACCAGTAAATAACGCAAATTTTTTCATGGGAGGGGGATGCCGCGCGGCTTTATGGGTGATAAAAAAAGGCCTTGTTTCCAAGGCCTTTCTTTTAAGATGCTAAAGAAACTTTCAAATCGTTCAGCTTCCGCTTGATCGAGTCATCGATCTGTTGGTCACCTACTTTCAAAATGAATCCACCGATCAGGCTTTCATCAATTTGCTCGATCAATTCTACTTCTTTTCCTGTGTAGTCCTTCACGATTTTAGCTACCGTTGCTTTTTGCTCTGCTGTTAACGTAGAAGCAGTGGTAACCGTTGCTTTTTGGATTCCTTTGTAATCTGTATACATGGAGATGAATTCTTTTGCTACAGCAGGAAGAATCTTCTCGCGGTTTTTGTTCGTGATGATCACGAAGATACCGTAGGTTACAGGATTGAATTTGTCCTTAAATAGCTTCGCTAGGATCGCTAATTTTGTATAATGCTTAATGATTGGGCTCTTTAGTGCTAACACTAATTCATAACTTGCTTCGCAGGTTTCAGCGAAATCAATCATATCCTTAGCAACTGCCTCTACCGCGTTCTTTTCGATCGCGAAGTCTAGCAGGGATTTAGCGTAACGGTGAGCTACAATTAATTCTGACATGGTCTATGCGATTAAGATAATTTAACGTCAGCCATCCACTCAGTCACTAATTTTTCCTGAGCTGCTTTGTCTTTTAATTGGCTTTTTAACACTTTCTCTGCTAAGTCTAACGAAAGAGAAGCGGCTTCCTTGCGGATCGCTGCAACAGCACTTGCTTTCTCTTGTTCGAATGCTACGCGCGCTTTTTCGATTTCTTGGTTAGCGGCTGTTTGTGCATCTAATTTAGCTTGAGAGATCATCGCATCGGATGCTTCTTTCGCTTGCTTGATTAACGCATCACGCTCAGCACGCGCTGAAGCGATTAATTGCTCATTACCTGCTTTCAATTCGGCCATTTCAGCACGAGTTGTTTCAGATAATTTGATTGCTTCGTCGATCGATTGCTCGCGCTCAGCTAAAGATTGAATGATAGGTTTCCAAGCAAATTTGGCTAAAAGGAAGAATAAAATTCCAAAGACAAGTAATTGCCAGAAGATAAGTCCAAAGTCTGGGGTGATTAACTCCATAGTATGTTAATTTTTGTAAATCGTGTCAAAAAACGCAATTTGGCACCTATTGTAAACCAAATTGCGTTTTAAATGGGGTAGAATCGGTTCAAAGGCTAACCCTTTGGAGATTCTGATTGGTCTCTTATTTCAAAGTTACCAATAAACAAATTACAGCAGCGAATAACGCAACCGCCTCAACGAAGGCAGCAACGATCAACATCGCACCTTGAATTTTTCCAGACGCTTCTGGTTGACGAGCGATAGCTTCCATAGCAGAACCACCGATACGACCGATACCCATTCCAGCTCCTAAAGCAGCTAAACCAGCACCAATACCTGCAAGGCCAAGACCTACAGAAACTTCTAATAAAATCGATAAAATAGACATACGATTTGGGTTTATATAAAAAAAATAATTTACAAATTAATGGTGATGCTCTTCTACCGCCGCTCCGATGTAGGTCGAAACTAACATCGTAAAGATGAAGGCTTGAATGAAGGCAACAATCAGCTCAATTACGTTCATGAAAAGCGAGAAAGGAACTACTGCTAGACCTAAAGCCGCGTTTTCAAAAATGAAAATCAAGGAAACTAAACTTAATAAAATAATGTGACCCGCTGTAATGTTCGCAAACAAACGAACCATTAACGAGAAAGGCTTCATAAAGATACCTACGATCTCTACCGGAGTTAAAATCACTAACATCCACTTAGGAACGCCTGGCATTGCAAAGATGTGTGTCCAATAAGTCGAACGACCATTGAAATTTGTCACAAAGAATGCGATAATCGCTAATACTAAAGTAACGGCTATATTTCCAGTCAAGTTCGCACCACCTGGAATCAAACCTAACATGTTATTAAACCAAATAAAGAAGAAGATCGTCAATAAATACGGCATGAAACGACGGTAGTGCTTCTCGCCAATGTTGTTCTTCGCAATCTCATCACGAACGAAAATGATGATCGGCTCGAACAAGGATTGCATTCCTTTAGGAGCTCTGTGCGGATTTTCTTTGTATTTACGACCGATACCGATGAAGATAGTCAATAATAAAATCGCTGAAAGCAATAAAGAAGCTACATTCTTTGTAATAGAGAAATCGTAAACCTTTTCTCCATTTTCTGCATGGATTTTTCCGTGCTCTAAAACAAATCCGTTGTAAGGAATTTCTTCGTGATGTTCGTTTTTGAAATTAGAGGACGAGAATACTTGTAGGCCTTCAGATGCTGTGTAAACGATGCAAGGCAAAGGTAAAGTCGCGTGGAAATGGCCAATCGTGAAGAAATGCCAATCGTGCTCATCCGCAATGTGGTGTAGAATTAATTTACCTGGATCGAATTTTTCAGATGGAGCTTCGTGTGAAGCCGCAGGTGCAGCTGCGTGAGCCGCCGTATCTACGTGTGCAGAATCGTGCGCTACAACTGGTTCGTTTGCGAACACATTTAGGCTAATAAAGCTCAAGAAAAGCCCTAGTAGTATATTCGAAAAGTACATTTTTTGTGTTGAAGTCTTCACCTGCATCTGAAACATTAATCTTGCTATTTTCTAAAAACGTCGC
>JAGWUO010000002.1 GCA_028868395.1 Cytophagales bacterium
CCAAGCTAGACCAGCGCGAATACCTTGGTGTTTATTGGCTGTAATCGCCACACCATTTGCACTTCCACACAATAATAAACCAAAACTCACCTCCCCTTTTTCTACCGCATCAGCCACCGGATGTGCAAAATCAGGATAATCCACTGAATCAGCAGAATAGGTACCACAATCTTTAACAGAGATTCCTTTAGCCTCTAAAAAGGCGATCAAATCATTCTTGTAATCAAAACCGGCGTGGTCACCACCTACGGCGAAACTTAAAGGAGCATTCATGAAATTATGATTTATATATTTGCAAAGGTAAAAGGAATAGTCCTACATTTAGGAATCAAATGGTAAAAATATGACAGAGAATAACTGGAAGGAGGAAGAAGAGAAAATCAAACAAGCTTTTGGCGATAAGACTTGGGCTCAGATTAAATCAGAGGAATCTTGGCGTATTTTCAAGATTATGAGCGAATTTGTGGAAGGCATTGATAAATTATCGAAAATTGGTCCTTGTGTTTCCATTTTTGGATCTGCGAGAACAAGCCCAGAAAATCCCTACTATAAAATTGCGGAAGAAATAGCCGCCAAATTAGTACGCCACGGTTATGGTGTCATCACAGGTGGTGGACCCGGCATCATGGAGGCTGGAAATAAAGGTGCGGCCAGTGAAAGAGGTCGTAGTGTGGGTCTAAACATTGAATTACCTTTCGAACAGACGCCTAATCCCTATATTGATTCAGATAAGAACATGAACTTCGACTTCTTCTTTGTGCGCAAAGTGATGTTCGTGAAGTATTCCCAAGGCTTTATTATTATGCCGGGAGGATTTGGGACATTAGATGAAATGTTCGAATCACTGACCCTGATACAAACCCATAAAATAGGGCGTTTCCCGGTTGTATTAGTCGGAAAGGACTATTGGGGTGGCTTAATCGACTGGATGAAGAAGACAATGGTAGCAGCGGGCAATATCCACGAAGAAGATTTGGAATTATTTGCCTTAGTAGATACGCCTACGGAAGCGGTACGCGTGATCGATGATTTTTATGCTAAATACTTGTTGAAACCTAATTTCTAGTTTTTAGCAAAAAAGTTTTTGATATCGTCCAAAGGCAAAGCGTTCAACGTCAACTCTTTCAATAGCCCCCCTTTACGACCTACTTTGACACCCCATTGCATATCCTGAATACCAGCTATGGCGTGGGCATCTGGATTAATGGAGACAAATAAGCCTTTATCCATCGCCTCATAGATGTAACGCCAATCTAAGTCCAATCGGTAAGGACTGGCGTTTAATTCTATACTCACCCCATTCGCCTTGCAAGCGTCTAGGATCTTCGACATTTGTAATGGAAAACCAGGTCTTGCTAGCAATAAGCGACCAGTGGGATGACCTAAAATGGAGGTGTAGGGATTTTCTATGGCCTTTATAACGCGTGGCATAGCCTTTTCTAAATCCATCGTTAATCCAGCATGAACAGAGGCGACTACATAATCAAAAGAAGCCAAGACTGTAGCATCATAATCTAAATTACCATCTGGCAATATATCCGCTTCAATACCTTTCAATATTTGAAAATCGGACCATTGCGCATTCAATTGATCTATTTCTTCGTGTTGACGTATCACATCCTCTTCCTTCAATCCTCCTGCATAGGCAGCGTATTTTGAGTGATCAGCAATTCCAAAATAACGCAAGCCTAAAGCTCGGCAAGCTTCTGCCATCTCACTAAGCGTATTCTTTCCATCCGAATAAGTGGAGTGATTATGTAAACAACCTTGTAAATCAGCGTATTGAATCAAAGCCTTATCGCCGTGTTTCGCATACCAGTCAAATTCCTGCAAACCTTCCCTCATTTCAGGAACTATAAAAGGTAATTGCAGAGCTGTGTAGATTTCAGACTCATCTTTCAATTCCTTCCCGTCAAATCGTTCATAAAATTGAACCTGAGCTAAGTGATCTGGAGCCGCTGATAAAGCGTACAATTTAGTTACGAATTCACTTGTAGAGGCAAAGTGAATTTCGATGGGAATCAAGTGCCCCTTGGCAAAACCTCTCCACGTAAATGGGGAGGACTCTTTTAAATCTTCTTCTAAACCTTCTACCGACTGCAACAATCCAGACGCGCCAAATAAATCGTCTGTCTCCACTAAAAAAACTAAGGAATTAATCACCTCACTATGACGGCGCAATTCACCTGCAATGGACACTTGAGAGAAGAAGCTACCTAAAGTTTCGGCGATTTCATCGGCCAAATCCTGCGCCTTATTAATGCGCAACTTGCTAGAATTTGATTTAATGAAACGGATATTCAGTGTGACACTTTCCACCACTGCCCCACCAAATCCTTTCAAATTGGCTAACCGTCCATCTTCGCAAGCGGCTAACAGGTCATCAATTTCAGTAATTTGTAATTCCTGCCAAATAGTGCGAACCTTTTTAGGACCTAAACCCTTAATTTTCAACAGGGTTAATAAACCAGCGGGTGTTTGTTCAATTATCTGTTCTAAATCAGTACAAGTTCCTGTAGAGGCAATTTCTTGAACGATTTTGACAACTACTTTTCCTACTCCGGGAATCGCTAACAATTGTTCTTCAGACAAGGAAGAGATCAAACCGGGGAATTTATCTAGGCCACGAGCAGCAAAAGCAAGATTCTTACTTTTGAATTCATTCACTCCATGTAAATCCCACAGCTTCACTAAAAGCTCAAGTGCGTCGACGATTTGATCATTATCCATAGACAAATATACTAAAATAGCGTGGCTCCTTCCTTCGCTAGCAACCATTCCTTCCGCCATAATCCGCCGCTATACCCTACCAGATTTCCAGTAGATCCTATCACGCGGTGACAAGGATAAAAGAGTAAAATGGGGTTTTGTCCATTCGCATTTCCCACTGCTTGAGCCCCTTTGGGCATGTCTAAACGTTTTGCAATTTCCGCATAGGTTGTAGTGGAACCTGCAGGAATGCCTTTCAAGGCCGTCCAAACTTTTTGCTGAAATGAAGTTCCGATCGTTGGATCAATAGGGAATTCTTGTAGGGTACCTGTTTCAAAGTACGATTGTAAAATTTCTTTAATCCGCTGAATATCAACAGGATGATTTTCATTTACCGTTCCTTCCTCCTCTACAAAAGTACATGAGCGCAAACCAGCATCTGCTAATTCCAAACGCACTATTCCGATGGGACTGGAGAAATAAAATTCTGAGTATAACATAAGACCTCAATTTCTCACAAAAAATGGTAAATTTCCAATAATTAAGAGGCTAAAATTGGAAATTTTGAAATTTAACTTGGTTTTGGAAAATCAAAACAAAAATAAAATTCTAAATTATCATCATATCAAGCATTTTAACATATCATACTATGAATTTCTCCTTTAACAACTACGACCCAGAAGGCTTTTTCGATGAAATGTTCGAGGCAGATGGAAGTGTAAGAATTGGATACGAACACTTCAAAGAACGTGTAGAACAACTGAGCAAGGAAGAGTTTTTACGCCGCCAACAATCCGCTGAAAGAGCCTTAATGGCCATGGGAATCACGTTTAATGTTTATTCCGAAAACGAGGGAACCGAGCGCATCATGCCGGTGGACATTATTCCGCGCATCGTTGAAGCGAAAGAATGGGAAAAAATCGAAAAAGGATTAATTCAACGGATCACGGCCTTGAATTTATTCTTAAATGATATTTATTCAGACCAAAAAATCATCAAAGACGGGATCATTCCCGCTGAAGTGATCAATTCCTCTAAGGATTTTTTAAAGGCTTGTATCGGCATAAAGCCTGCCAAAAACATCTATATACACATCACAGGAACCGATTTAATACGCGGCAGTGATGGTGAATACATGATTTTAGAGGACAACTTACGCTGCCCTTCTGGTGTATCCTACATGATGGAAAACAGGGAACTATTAAAGCAAACCTTCCCGGAAGTAGTAGCCAAAACCCAAATAAGACCCATTTCTGACTATCCTAACAAGTTATTAGAAATGCTGCGTTTCATCAGTGATCGTCCAGATCCCACTGTGGTGGTATTAACGCCGGGTATCTATAATTCCGCTTATTTTGAACACTCCTACCTAGCTCAACAAATGGGCGTTGAATTAGTGGATGCGCGTGATTTAGTCGTTCACGAAGGGTATGTCAAAATGCGAACCACGAAAGGTTTCCAAATCGTCGATGTAATTTACCGCCGAATTGATGACACTTTTTTAGACCCTACTGTCTTCAACCCTGACTCTATGATAGGTATCCCAGGCATTTTCGAAGTATATAAAAATGGCAAAGTAGCCATAGCTAATGCTCCTGGAACCGGCGTTGCGGACGACAAAGTAATTTATGCCTATGTTCCACGCATCATCAAATACTATCTAAACGAGGAGCCAATCATTCAAAATGTTAAGACGTACATTTGCGCAGAAGAAGAGGATCGCAATTATGTCTTGGCCAATATTGAGAAACTAGTGGTGAAAGAAGCAAATGAGGCCGGAGGTTATGGCATGTTAATAGGGCCAAAATCCACCAAGGAAGAACAAGAAAAGTTCAAAGCCCTCATCCTCAGCAATCCGAGAAATTACATCGCACAACCGACCATCTCTTTATCTCGTGTACCTTGTTTAATTGAGGATCACGCGGAAGGTCGCCACGTGGATCTCAGACCCTATATTCTGTATGGTGATGGAGTAAATGTGATGCCTGGCGGCTTGACTCGAGTGGCTTTGAGAAAAGGTTCACTAGTCGTTAACTCTTCGCAAGGGGGTGGGTCGAAGGATACGTGGGTTATGTATTAAAAATGTAGGGTCTAATTCGTTGAAAATTCAAATGAATTCGCCCCTACATTTTTAATACATATCAGGGAAATGAAAGGGGTAAATAATTTTGCCGCTGAATAATCAACACATATCAAAAATGAAAAATGATTCCGCCCCCGAAATCCTACTATATATCAAGGGAAAATGGTCAGTATTTGATAATAAAGACTGAATACTGACCACAGAAAACTGGCTACTGATTACTACTTGAATAAGCTCATAATTCCGGCAGTGTCATAGGCTAACCACTCCTGCACGATCTTCCCGTTTTTAATCAGGTCTACTGCACTAATGACCACTTTTACCGTTTTATCCCCTTTGGTTAATGCAGCATATTGATATGAAATCACATAATTGTTTGCCTCTTTCATATTTTTATTTTTGTGCACGTATTCCCAAATAGGAGCTACCTTCTCAAATTTAACAGCAATCCCATTCGCTTTTAAAGCTTTGAGAAAATCCACATTCTGAGTTAAATTCTTTTCCTCGAGATTATCGTGAAATTTCACGTCTGCCGCATAAAAAGATTTGTAAGTGACTGTATCCAAAGCTTCTAATGCTTTAATAGAATTTAAAACCCATTTTGTGTTGGGTGATTGCTCCAAGCTATACCCAGAATTAAAACCGGTTTCGGCATTACCTTCATTAGAAACGGATTGACCAGATGCAAAAACTGAAATGGTCAAAAATACAAAGACTAATTTTTTCATTAGAATTAAGATTATATGTTTAACAATGACGCAATTTGGAAAGAGGAAAGAAAAGTGACATCTAAAAATGATTCATTTATGTTCCACTTTGCGAGGATGGAACAAAATGAATTACTATTTTTTTATTTATCTTGGAAATGAATAGACAAAAACGCTTGCATTATGGGCATTATTTTTCCCTTATTTGGCATATTTACCTCCTTTATACTGATCTATTACTTAAGTTCATTAAATAGATCTAATGCTTTTTTAGCGCTATTTTTCTTGTGCTGCAATTGGGTGGTTCTTGTTTATTATGGGCTGCATTATACACAAGATCTATTCTGGGAAGGTATTTGTTTTGTCCACTTCTTACCTCTCTCCTATTTATTAGGTCCGTTTTTATTTTATTACGTAAAAACGCTCGTGACAGATAAGCGAAAACTAGAAAAAATCGATTTAATTCACCTTATTCCTGCTGTATTTATAGCTTTCAATTGCCTACCATTTACTACTCTACCCTTTGAGCAAAAGGCTAAAATTGCCCACGAAATCATTAATATAACGGAGAAATACACCCTTGATTTCCAATTTGTTTCGTTTGAATTTATTCTTGTATCTAGATCATTACATTTACTTGCCTATTGCCTTTTCTCATTGATCTATTTTACTGTTCATTCCCAACGAACAAAGACTAAATTGGGTCAGTTGTCAACGAATCACGTGATTTTAAAAAGATGGATATATGTATTATGTGCTATTCAATTCATCATATCAAGCAATAGTGTCTTACATATGTTGACGGTTGTGGGTATACATTTTGACTTTCAAAGTGATGCCTACACGCAAATTTTCACTTCAAAAAAACATTATTTTGCCGTGGCTGGAGGAGGTTTTTTTCTTCAAAATTTATTCTTGTTTTTATTCCCCAAAATTCTCTACGGTAACGTATCATTCATTCCAGATAAAGTCAGTACTAATTTGATTCGTGATATCAGATATAGTCTTCCTAAGAAAAGAGATTTTGCAGAAACCAACCATGAATTCAAAGAAGAAATATCCACCTATTTGCTTTCCCTTCCTTACACAAAAAAGGAATTCTCGATTGCACAAATGTCATTTGATTTAAAAATTCCAGAAAGAACTCTTTCACTCTATTTCAACACGTCACTAGGTTTATCTTTTAGCGAATGGAGAAAAAAAATACGGATTGAATATGCGATTCAAATGATCGATTCAGGCGATTCTAAAAAAATCACCATTGAAGGCATTTCCTCTAATGCCGGTTTTGCCTCTAGGTCAAAATTCATCGATGCCTTCAAGGAACAGACAGGTATAACTCCATCTGCTTACATTAAATCCTTAGAAAAATAGTAATTACCTTAGCAGCTTACTGGCTATAGCCATCATATTCATCAAAAAAGGGGCGAATGCCCCCTTTTTTTTCTACTATCTCTACTCTTGATTACGTAGTATATCCTCCAGCGTCTCTCTCCTGCGAATCACCCGTGCAACACCGCCATCTACTAACACTTCTGCTGGAAGGAAACGGGAATTATAATGCGAAGCCATAGTAAATCCATAAGCGCCTGCATTCGCGAGAGCAATGATATCGCCTTCTTTCACTTCATTTAGCAGACGTTCGTTTTGCTTGCCATGGAAGTCAAAAGAAAAGGTATCCGTTTCACAGATATAGCCCGTCACACGGTAATCCTCTTGCTTCGAAGTATCTTGATTAGAGGCATTGAAAATGTAGTGGTAGGAACCATACATCATGGGGCGTATCAGGTGATTCAAACCGGAATTAATTCCCACAAAAGTTTTTACCGGATCGCGTTTTACCACATTCGTTTCTGCTAAGAATGTACCTGATTCACTCACTAAAAACTTGCCTGGTTCTACCCAAAGGCGTAATTCACGACCGTATTTAGCGCAGAACGCACGGAAAGCGTTACTCATGATTTGGCCGACTTCCTGCATATTTACTCCTGGATCTTCTGGAGAATAGGGAACTTTGAAACCTCCACCTAAATCGATGATTTGCAAGTCCTTGAAGTCATAAGCAAAATCAAAAAGAGCTGAGGCAGCTTGCTCGAACGTCTTTCCATCTTTGATATCAGAACCGGTGTGTTGGTGTAAACCGATCACATTGATTTTGTATTTTTCAACAATAGCTAGAATTTCGGCTTTTTGATGAATCGAAATACCGAATTTCGATTCCGGGTGCGCCGTCATAATCTTCTCATTTCCACCACCAAAAACGTGTGGCTTGATGCGAATCAAACAAGGTTGCGAGGAACCGTAGGTTTGGCCAAATTTCTCTAAGACCGATAAATTATCGAGGTTAACAATGGCGCCTTTGGAAACCGCATATTCAATCTCTGAAAAGGGAACTCCAGAGGGCGTAAACGTAATATTCGTTCCTTCGTATCCGGCAATTAAACCGAGCTCTAATTCTTGAGGTGAAACGACATCCATATCGACTCCATTCTCGCGCATTAGGCGTAAAATGGATAAATTCGTGTTCGCCTTCGCGGCATATTTTATGGTTAAGTCAATTCCTTGAAAAGCACTCCTCAAAACCGAGATTTTTTCCCTAATTTTGTCAGCATCGTATACATAAAGTGGAGTACCAAATTCTTTGGCCAAATCTGTTAAAGGAATGTTCTGAATTGAATAATATGCCATAGGGGAAATTGTAAGCCACAAAGATACTAATCTAACGAATATGAAAAGAATATTAATCGCCTTATTCCTTGCCGCGCCGCTTTTAGGGAGTGCCCAAATCAAGAGTGGTCCGATGTTAGGCTATTCTGAAATGAAGGAAGTTTTGGTTTGGGTGCAGACTGAAAAACCAGCAGATGTAAGCATTCAATATTGGGAAAAAGGTGATAAAACGATACATAAGACAGATCCCGTTCATACCGAAAAAGCCACGGCTTACATTGCACGAATCATTGCAGATGAAGTGAGCATGGGTAAAAAATACGAATACGAGGTACTGGTGAATGGCAAAAAAATGGCTTTTGATTATCCACTAGAATTCCAAACGCAGGATCTTTGGCAATACCGTCATGATCCACCAGCTTTCTCCTTTATTTTTGGAACGTGTAATTATGTGAATGAAGAAGGAACTGATCGCCCAGGTCGTCCATACGGTGGTGCAGATGAAGTATATGCCTCGATGTATGCGAAGAAACCGGATTTTATGTTGTGGGGAGGAGATAATTTTTACTACCGCGAACCAGATTACACAAGGACAGGAATGATTCACCGAAACGATCACGCACGTGCGGTTAAATCAATGCAACCCTTGCTAGCTAATGTCCACCATTATGCGATTTGGGATGATCATGATTATGGCCCAAACGACTCCGATCGTTCATTCCCGCTTAAGCATCTTTCACTAGAGTTGTTCAAATTATATTGGGGAAATACGAATTATGTATTTCCAAATGAAGGCATAACGAGTAAATTTCAATGGGCGGATGTCGAATTCTTCTTGATGGATGATCGTTGGAATAAGGCACCAAACGAGCTGAATGACCCCAATAAAGACTATTGGGGACAAAAACAGATGACTTGGTTATTAGATGCACTCAGCTCCTCGAAAGCAAGTTTTAAAATTATTGTCAATGGAGGACAAGTGATTAGCCCAGCCAAAGTATTTGAAAACATGGCAAACTATGAGGCGGAGAGAACTTATTTATTAAAGGAGCTAAAAAATCGTAATATTCCGGGAGTGCTTTTCTTGTCTGGTGACCGCCATATCACAGATTTAAACAAATTAGAGCGGGCAGGTACTTATCCTTTGTATGACTTAACGGTTTCACCGATGACAGCTGGAAAAGCGGATGCGGTAAAACTAGATTACAATGAGACCTTAGTGCCTGGGACTTTGGTACAAGAGAGAGCTTTTTCTAAAATTGAGGTGAGCGGCCCATTGAAAGACCGCACGTTGACTATGACCATTTTCAACATAAAAGGAGAGGTTATTTGGACAAAAGCATTGAAATCAACAGAACTAAAATAAAATGGAAGTAGTATTAAATCGCTTAGATCAAGATTTTCATTTTGAGGCCAAAGGCTCCTCTCCCATCCCCGTGCACATCGATGCGGCGGAAGGAATTGGCGGTCATAATGCAGGCGCACGTCCCATGGAGCTACTTTTAATGGGCTTAGGTGGTTGCACGGCGATTGATGTCATTCTAATCTTAAAGAAGCAACGTCAAGTCGTAGAGGATTTTCAAATCCGTGTAGCTGGTGATCGCGAAAAGATCGAAGGAACGGAGAAAACTCCCTTCCGTCAAATCAACATCCAATTTGAATTAAAAGGCCAAATCGACGGCTCAAAAGCCCTAAAAGCGATTCAAATGTCCATGGACAAATACTGTTCAGCTACCGCGCAACTAGAGCCTAGCTCAACTATTACTCATACCTTAGTTTTAAACGGAGAAAAATTCGAGGCATAATATGCAAGCATACTTAGATTTATTAAACCACATTAAGAAAAACGGCACCTTCAAGTCTGATCGTACAGGAACGGGTACAACGAGTGTTTTTGGCTATCAAATGCGCTTCAATCTAGAAGAAGGATTCCCCTTAGTTACCACCAAGAAGACGCACTTAAAATCGATCATTCATGAATTGTTATGGTTCTTAAATGGCGAAACGAATATTGGTTATTTGACTGAAAATGGGGTACGTATTTGGGATGAATGGGCAGACGAAAATGGAGACCTAGGTCCTGTTTACGGAAAGCAATGGAGAAGCTGGGAAGGCGCTAATGGCGTGGTGATTGACCAAATCAAAGAGGCCGTTCACACACTTAAAACAAACCCAGACTCCCGACGCATTATTGTAAGTGCCTGGAACGTGGCAGACCTGCCTAAAATGGCTCTAATGCCTTGCCACGCCTTCTTTCAGTTCTATGTGGCGAATGGAAAGTTATCTTGTCAATTGTACCAACGCTCTGCAGACGTGTTCTTAGGAGTACCTTTCAACATCGCTTCTTATGCCTTATTGACGATGATGATGGCGCAAGTATGTGATTTAGGTCTAGGTGATTTTATTTGGACGGGTGGTGACACTCACTTGTACAGCAATCACATGGAACAAGTGGATCTGCAATTAACACGCACACCCCGCGCATTACCTACAATGAAGATCAATCCGGAGGTGAAAGATATTTTGGATTTCAAATACGAAGACTTTACGCTGGAAGGATATGATCCGTATCCGGGGATTAAGGCGCCTGTAGCTGTTTAATTTTCATTCCATTCAAAATTGTGCTTCGCAATAATTTTCGAATGGAATAAAAACTAAACCTCTTTGAACATGCGACTAGAAATGAGATAATAGAGTAGAGATTATAGAGCTGACATCGGCTTCGCCGATTATTTCACAAACATACTCATCAAAAAAAGCGGACTGTGCCGCTTTTTTTGATTCCAAATTTATGCTTTGTGCTTTATACACTATGATTTACATCTATGCTCTATACTCTCTAATCTATAATCTACAACCTAGTTTACTCCCGCTGCTGCACATCCTCTAATATCTTACAATCTTTATACTCATCATCGATAAAGATAAATACATCATCCTTCGCTTTCATAAACCATTTTTCAATCGCATTATTCTTTTTACGAGATAAGGTGATTTGAGAAAGCTTTTGGTAATCATCCTTTAAGTTAGCAAAGTGAGGTGGGTGTTTTGCTTTGAAGAATAAAATACGCACTGCAGATCTTCCATCATCTGTTCGGAAAGGAATAGGAGCAGAAATGGTACCTACTTTCATTGAATCTAATGCGAAGAATAAGGCTGGATCCATCGTTCCATCGTAGGCTAAACGATTTCCTCCGTTCGTTGCATCCATGATAACTCCACCAGCATCTTGCGTTGCTTTGTCCTCTGAGAATTCTTTAGCTGCTTTTTCAAATGTAGTTGAATCACGTTGAATAAGAACGCGAATACTATCTAGGAATTTAGTGGGCTCAGTCAAATCAAGTTTCTGATAATCAGGACGCAACAAGATATGACGCGCGTGGTATTCTTGACCTCTAATTTCTAGTAATTGAATTAAGTGAAACCCGAATTCAGACTCAACCACGTCAGACATTTGATTAGGCTTTAAGCGTAAAGCTGCGGCTTCGAAGGGTGCGACCATGGCACCACGTTTAGCAAACCCTAAATCTCCCCCACGTTTTCCGGAACCTAAATCTTCTGAATGCACTTTGGCTAAATCCTCGAAACTCTCCCCTTTCTCTACACGACGACGGAAGTCTAATAACTTCGCATACAACTCTTCTTTTTGATTCTTGTTAGGCTTTGCGATGCGAATGATGTGGCTAATCTCCACCTCAGCAGGCAAATAAGGTAATGAATCGCGGGGGATTTCGTTGAAAAATGCGGCAACCTCTTTTGGCGTGATTTTTACATCATCCGTGATTTTATCCTGCATTTTTCTGCCCGTCAACTGTTCTTTTAAGGAAGAACGTAAATCTTCTTTTAAGGTCGCAATGGATTTACCATATGCCTCTACGATATTCTTCGCAGATCCATATTGGCCTTCCATTTGTTCCATTCGGCTATTTAATTCAGCTTCAATACGTTTATCATCTACAATTACCGAGTCAATTTCCGCCTTCGCTAGCATCAATTTATTGACAACTAATCCCTCCAAAATTTGGCAACGATTAGGTGTATTTGCCTGTCCGCTTGTAATATATTGTTGGTATTGATTCTCTACCTCAGATTTCAAAATGAAGTAATTATCTACTTTCACAATGATGCGATCTAATACATTCTTATTCGCTTCATCCTGCGAAAAGGCAGTTAAACTCCCTAGCACCAAACACCAACCTAAAACCCAACGAGTCAATTTCATAATTCTATTATTTCAGTAATTTTTCTAATTCAACCTGGTTAATTACTACCGGATATTGTTGCTTTAATTTCGCAACCCATTCTTTTTCTAATCGTTCTTGAAGGGCACGAATCACTAAACCTCTTGCCTCTTCAAATGAACGAGGACGTTCAGGCTCTACTTTCTTTACTTCTACAAAGGCAAATTTACCAGCACCTTCATAATTTTTAGGACCTACTGTCCACTCAATAGCATCGATAACGGGAGATACCCCCTTTTTAAAATAACCCTCTTTCGCTTCTAAACTCTCCGGTTTCAATGCATTAAAACGCTTCACCACATCTTCCATACTCGAAGAGAAGAATCGGAAGGAAACTCGGGCATTTTTTGTTTTTACCGTTTTAGAAGCTACTTTCAAATTAGCTTCATCCTTTTGAATGATTCGGTGCGAAGAAATCCCTTTTGAAGTTAAATAGGATACCACCTTGTTTATTCGCGCTTCTGATAAACTATCCTCTTCCGAGGGATCTCGGTGGCCTGAAACTTCCACCACATAGTCCACGTTCTTAGCCATTGTCAAGAAAAGTTCTGCTAAAAGTTTAGACGATGACTCTTCTAATTTTGATTCCTTTAAACCAAAAGATAGATCAGCAAACTTTTTATTCATTGGATAAGGTGACTTTTTTAATAAGTCCAAAGCCTCTTTCAACGTTTTCTGTGTATCAGCCACCACTAATTTAGCTTCCACACGCGCAGGCATGACAAAGGCTGCTTTATTAGCTTGATAGAATTTAGCCTGTGTTAACGAGTCTAAAGACTTTTCGAAAATCTCCCGATCCGTCATTTTACTAAATAAACTTCCCTCTAAGAAGTCAGCCATCTGCTCTTTAAACGCGGGGTATTTACTTTCTAAATTCGCTTCTTCTGCATTCAACGTCTCTTTCTCGATCAACTCATCCAGATAGGATTGTTCAGAAACCACAGGTAAATAACCCAGCGATTTAATCCGTCTCTTTTGCTGCGCTTGTACGTGTGCATAAAAATCGCCCACCGTAAATGTTTTATCCAATACAGAGAAAATAGGCTCTTGCAAGAAAGGTTCCGTTCCCGTTCTTTCCACATTCATTCGTTCAAAGGCCGCTTTCTTAGTCGCTTCTTGCACAATCACCTTGTTCTCGACACGAACACGCTTCATGAACGCTTGTTTGATTAAACCTTGGCGATCTGCATCAGTCAACACTTTTTGCTTAATGAACTCTGACATGTCTTCAAATGTCAAGAGCGGTTTCTTGTCTAATAATTTAAATAACTGCCAGCCTAAATTCGTCCGAATAGGTTTGGAAATATCTCCTAATCGCTCTAATCCAAATAAAGCATCTTGCAATTCTTCACTTAAATCTGAAGAAAAATACCAACGTCTAATCTCTCCCCCGCGACCTCTCGAATAAGGATCTTCCGAATAATTCTTACATACTAATTCGAAGCTTTCTCCCGCCTTTAAATAGGCCTCAACCTGTTCAATTTTCTTTTTAGCCTCTACTTGCAAAGCGGTAGGTGCATCCACCGCAGCAGAAACAATGATATGGGCTAATCGAATCTTACCTGAATTAGGCCGTTGATTCAAGATCTTCACAATATGATAGCCGCTTGCTGTACGAAAAGGCTTTGAATATTCCCCTATCCCTATGGAATAGATCGCATTTTCAAAATCGTAAGCCGTTTGAAGTGAGGTAATATACCCTAGAACTCCGCCTTTTGCAGCTGACATCTCATCTTCTGAAAAACGGGAGGCTAAAGCAGCGAAATCTTCGCCAGCTTTTAGTTTCTGGTATATATTCTCTATTTTCTGATAAGCAATTAAGGTATCAGCAGGACTTGCATTTTCTCCTAGTTTGACCAAGATTTGGCTTACTTTCTTCTCCTCCTTCATCCGTTGGTAGGCCTGCTTTACGAGCATATCTAACGTAGGCATATCGACCAAATACGGCGTAGCTAATTCTTTTCTAAAACTCGCATACTCTTCCTTAAAGTCGGGTTGATCAGCTAATTTCTCCTGTTCCGCCGCCACGATCTTTAACTGATAATCGATATAGTCAGATAAAAAAGCCGCTTGATTGTCTTTTGTGATACTATCAGACTCCACTAGTGGCTTGTATACTTGCAGGAAACTCTCTGCCGATATCTTCTTAGGACCAATCTGAATAACGGATGCACTTTGCGCAAAACTCGCGAAAGGCAAACACAAGACTAATCCAATAAATAATTTTAAATCCTTCATTCTTAAAAATAAGCTAACAAAATTACGAATAATCCCCGACAAAAACGGTTAATCTACGTTAATTTGAATCTGGTACCGGTATTCATAGGCATCGATCATTTTTCTACCTCCGACCCATTTTCCGTTACGGGTAGTGGACAATCCGGATTCGGCATCCCATTGGGTCTCTGAGACGCCTAAAAGATCTTTTACATCCAATTCACTCAGCCAATCTAGCCCCAATGATCCGACTTTCGTTCCCCATAAAAACCAAGCTACTGGATTTTCTGCGGAAGTTAAGGCCAGAGGCAAAGCCAATACCCCACTCACTGAATTAAAGCGATTCACCCATTTCTTCGCGGGTTGGTAGTCTTCGATTTCGAAGAGGGAAAGTTGAAAGCTGGCTTTTTGGCCAGAACGTAAACGTATCTCCAACGCTTTAATTGTATCTAAACGAATGATTTGTCCTTTCTTTACTTTTCCTACATAGGACGAAAATACCTGAACTGGCCTGACTTTCCCATTCTCGATGATTCCCAAAGCCCCTACTAATACTAACTCATCCCCTAACATCTCCTGCGTATTTACCACCGACAATGTTTTCAATGACACCCGCGTGTTTTTATCCGCCGGAGCTGAAACCGGTTGAACAACAGGTTTTCGTGCACAAGAAAACAAGGTAATCAAGAAAAGAAAGGGAATTATACGCACGGTGCTGGTTCTTGTTGGGTCAAACAATGAAAACTGCCTTGCCCCCAAATAATCTCCCTTGCCGACAATCCGATCACTGGACGATCGGTAAATAATTGACGTAATATCCCTAAGGCAATTTCGTCTTGTGGACAGTCGAAAACAGGCACCAAAACTCCTGCATTACAGATATAAAAGTTCGCATACGAACCTGGAGCCCTAAATCCATCAATCACCACGGCATCCGGCATGGGAATTTCTACTATTTGTAAAGGCGATCCGTCTAGTAACGTCATCTGCTTCAATTCAGCTAAATTCGCAGCTAATACCGCGTGATTATCATCCGCTTCGTTCGGTTCCACCATGGCAATTACCGTATTCGCATTGACAAAACGAACGGTATCATCGATATGTCCATCTGTGTCATCTCCCACAATCCCATCCGATACCCAAAGCACCTGTGAAACGCCATAGTAGTTTTTCAAATAGGATTCAATCTCTTCTTGGGTCAAATGCGGGTTTCGATTCGGATTCAACAAACAAGAACGACTTGTTAGAACGGTTCCTGCACCATTAAAATCCACGGAACCTCCTTCCATAATGATACCAGGAGAAACAGATGGAAGAGTTAAACGGGTCGCTATCGTAGCCGGCAACGCATTATCATCCGAAAATGGCGGATATTTCCCTCCCCATGCATTGTATTCCCAATTCACCACTAAACGTTCAGTGCTTCCTTCTTTTACTAGAAAGGCTGGCCCATGATCACGGCACCACGCATCATTTGTGGGTTGAATATTGAATTCAATTTTAGCTGAATCTATGCCATAAACAGGCAATTGACTTTCCACAAAAGCCTGCAATTCAGCTGAATTTATGTTTATTCGCACTTGTTCTCCTTCAGAAATTGCCTTAATTAAGGCAAAATATTCCGGATACATCTGTCCTAATTTCTCTTCTTGCCACGAGTGATCGTTATGTGGAAAAGTAATCCAAGTAGCTAGGTGTGGATGCCATTCGGCGGGGAAAAAGTATCCTTGTTCTTTCGGAAACATCGGCTTAGGCTTTTAAACGTTCTGCAATCAATCGCAGACCTTCTAACGTAATTAATTTATTTACCTCATCGAAATAGGAGGCTAATGGGGTCAAAATCGAGGATAAACCTCCTGTAGCTACTACTTTCAAATCCCCTTTTTTATCTTCTTTTACTCGGCTGATCATCTCTTTCACCATTCCCACATAGCCCCATAAAATTCCAGCTTGAATCGCAGAAACGGTATCGGTTCCGAGATTAAATTCAGGCATTTCGAGTGGAACTTCTGGTAATTGTGCCGTTTGAGAGAACAAAGATTTAACGGCCGTCTTTAGCCCAGGCGCAATCGATACGCCTTCCATTTTACCATCTGCATTCACTAACGTAAAGGTTAAGGCCGTTCCAAAATCTACAATTAGCACATTTGATTTATAGTTTTCGTGTGCATAAACCGCATTTGCCACTAAATCCGAACCAATTTCATCTGGTGCAATGACTTGAATCGATAAAGATTCATATAGTTTTGGGCGCATCACAGCAGGCGAATAACCTAACCAAAGAGCTAATCCACGTTGTATTTGAGGCGAAATCGAAGGTACTACAGAAGATATTAAGGCCAAAGAAGGTAAGGTTTCCCCTAAATCTTTAGATGCCCACTCCTTCTTTATCCAGTTTACTACACCGTTTGCACTCCAAGGTTGGTGTGTAGGGGTTCTTAAAACCGCTTTCCAGGTTTGATCCTCATAAAAACCAAACACGATATCCGTGTTCCCCACATCCACAACTAGTAACATCTGCTTATTCGTGTTTTGTTTACAAATCTTTTTCTAATCCCGCTGACAAAATCGGGAAACGTAACCAGCTTTTGGGATCTAAACTGTAGTCATCTACATGGAATCCAGGCGCATAACGCTCTCTTTTCCATTGATTCCTCGCCCAAAGACGGAAGAATCGACGAACGAATTCCTCGAGCTTTTCTTTGGCAAAAACAGACCCATAGCGTTTATTTACCTCCTCTAAACAGTCGTGAGGCGATAATAAATCATAAAATACTAATCGCTCAATCGTATTTAAAATCGGATAAGGCATTAAATCCTCCTCATCTACCTGCTTTTCCGAAAGTGGACGTAATTCCGCACTCGGCTCCAAACTATTGACTAAATGCAGCCCTTTAAAACCCTGAGCTTCTAACCAAAGCAACCAAGTTCGAATGAAACTTTTATCAATTCCAGCAATGGGCGAAATCGAACCCGACGTATCTCCGTCCATCGTCGCATAACCCACACTCGCCTCGGAGCGATTCGACGTCGCGAGCAATAAGGCATTTTTAATATTCGCGAGCATCCAGGCACTAGGGGCACGGACGCGGGCTTGTACGTTTTGAAGAGTGATATCATCCTGTTCCCAAGTCAAAGGACGCCCAATGGCTCCCTCAATTAAGCCTCGATAACCTGCTACAATTGAGTCAATTTCAATCACATAATGCTTTGTTCCAATCCACTCTGCTAATTCACGGGCAGAATCACGCGTATTTTGGGAAGAATTAACGGTTCCCTGGTAAATGGTCGTCAATAAATCAGACATCGCTTTTTCTGGCGTAGTCAAAGGAATATAATGCAGCTTTTGCTTCAAACCTTCCCAACCCAGTTCTTCTTTTGCATACTGAATACTCAAAGCACAAAGGGAAGCAATGGCAGATGAATCTGCACCACCCGAAAGAGATAAAACCCAGCCCTGCGAGCGAGATTTACGTAAATAATCAAGTAAACCTAAGGCGACAGCGTGTGAGAACTCTTCCTCTTTTTTGTTTTCCGAATTTTCCCAGGCCGGGACTTCGACGTTTTTTATCGAATGTGTTTCAGAAATAGGAATTTCAAATGAAACCACATCATCACCACTATCTTCTCTTTTATCAAGTGTAATTTTGTGGGAAACTAAAGTAAAGTCTTGGTATGAAAAGCGAGGAGTTTGGGCTAAAATAGAACCCTCATATGCGATGAAGGCATCTCCATCAAAAATGATGCGACCCGCTTCGTTGCCTAATAAATTAGCAAATAAATAAGCGCCGTTAATAATTTTAGCGCCTTCAATGGTCAAAGACTTTCTTATTTCAGCTTTACCGAAAGCGAAATGAGAGGCCGTCGGATTACAAATGACCGAAACACCTCGCTTTGCTAAATCATAAGCTGGCCGCCTCTCCCCTTCCCAAGCATCTTGGCAAATCTCGATTCCCAATGTTATACCAGCAAAATGGATTCGATAATCCCCTAAAGGAATTCCCTTGTACGTTTTCCGCTGTCCTCGAGGCCAAGGTTTGAACCAGCGCGGTTCGTAATGCACGCCATCGTCTGCCAAAAATTGTTTGGGAATCAAGGCTTGTATTTTCCCCTGCGCTATAATAGCAGAGACATTGTATAAATCTCCTTCAAAAGGTAATGCTAAACCCACCACAGCGACCATATCAGAAACCTCTGAAGCGATCAACTCCAATGACTCCCAGGATTTAGCCGCCGTAAAAGGGGCTAAAAACTGATCTTCACAGCCATAGCCAGAAATACATAATTCAGGCAAACACAACAGGGAAGAACCTTCAGATGAAGCCTGAGAGATAGCCGCCAAAATTCGTTGGCGATTTCCCTCCCAATCCAAAGGCAATTGATTCAGCGATCCCGCGGAAAAAACAACGTTCTGCTTCATCTAGATTTTTTTTTAGATTGATCGGCACGAATATGCTTGTAACGAGGTGTCCACATCCAAGAAAAGGCCA
>JAGWUO010000154.1 GCA_028868395.1 Cytophagales bacterium
CCGTTTACGTGCCATCATCCAAAACGCGAAGGCGGTGAATATGCCGAAGGAAAACGTGGAACGTGCGATCAAACGCGCGACTTCGAAAGACCAAGAGGATTACAAAGAGATCGTATACGAAGGGTACGCACAACATGGTATCGCCATCCTGGTAGAAACAACAACTGATAACATCAACCGTACTGTAGCGAACATCCGTTCCTCTTTCACGAAATGTGGTGGAAGCTTAGGAACAACAGGAATGTTGGATTTCATCTTTACCCGTAAATCCGTTTTTAAAATCGCAGCTAAACCGGAAATCGATTTAGAAGAATTAGAATTTGACTTAATCGACCTTGGTGGAGATGAGGTTTTCTTAGATGAGGAAACGAATCAAATCAATATATACGGGGAGTTCACGGCTTTTGGAGCGATCCAAAAATTCTTAGAAGAGAAAGGCTATGAATTGATGGGGGCAGACTTTGAGCGCATCCCGAATGAAACAAAAGAACTTTCTGATGAACAAGTGGCCGATGTAGAAAAACTCATCGAGCGCCTTGAAGAAGACGACGATGTACAGAACGTCTACCACAACATGGGCTAAACCCAATCATTGCAGATTTACGAAGCGGAGGACATAAAAGCCTCCGCTTTTTTCTTGTCCAATCGGTATAAATAAGGTGCCTTGTGAGCGCCTCCTGTATATTTCTTTTCGATACGCTCTAGAATATCCAAACTTAACATCTTACGCTGGAAATTAGTCCGCACTAATTCCTTTCCTAAAATGGTCTCATATACCTGTTGCAATTCGGACATGGTAAAGGTCTCCGGCAATAAATTAAAGGCCGCTAACTTCGTATCAATGGAGGCCCGTAAATGGGCTAGTCCCGACTTAACGATGACATTGTGATCTAAAAATAAAGAGGGGATCTGATCGACATCCATCCAAGCGGAATTGTCCGAAACATCATTCAAAGTCACTTTCACTTTTGAATATTCCACTAAGGCATAATAACCGATCGTGATGTAACGATGCGACAACCATTTCATATCTTCTAATGAACGCCCCATCGCAAGATTAATTTCTTCATGCTTTTCAATGGCACCAATGTTTCTTTTCAAATCGCCAAAGGTATGGAATTGTTGCAAATAGATGTCTTCCAAGCCTGTACGCTGCCATAGAACGCGTTTGGCTGCATCATCAGCATCTTCTTCACGTCCAATAAATCCGCCTGGCAAAGACCAAACTTCACTGTTTCTGAACTTTAACAAAAGTACCTTTAATTGATTCTCTTGAAATCCGAAAATAACGCAATCCACCGAAATATTCGGCAACCAATCACCCTTTAGTACGTCCCTATTTGGCATAAGTTTGAATAAAGTTTTGAATTTGTTTCGCGAAAATGGCATAGCCCTTTTCATTCAGGTGCAAACGATCCGCCACGAAAATATCTTGCATTAAAGTACCATCCGCATTATAAAAAGGCGAGTGCATATCGATCACATAATGTCCTTTTTTCTTGGCTGCAATCGCCGCAATGCGTTGATTCAAGTCTTGTTGTTTGGCTTTCAATGCCTCCCGGGCTAAACTAGGACGCGCAGAGACAAAAACTAATTTTGCGCCTGGAACCTGCTTCGCTAAACGAGCAGAAAATTCTTCGAACTGGGCTGCAATCACCTCCGGACTCGTTCCAGAAGTTAAATCATTATCGCCCTCATACATAAATACCCAAGATGGCTGGTATTTAACGACCATACGATCGAAGTAATGCAGCGCTTCTATCAAGGTGCTACCTCCAAAACCACGGTTAAACGCATTCATCCCTTTCATGTCCGCATCAAAGTTTTTCCACAAACGGAAACTCGAGGAACCGATAAATAATTTCATCCCTTTCGCTGGCATAGCGATGGAATCTTGCTTTTCAAAAGCTAGAATTTCTTTTTCAAAACGATCTAGCGATTTCTGTGCGAAAACGCCGAATGACAAAAACAGGAAAAGGAGGATCTTATTCATTTGGATATTTTAAACCGATTTGAGAACGTATTTCATCTAATAATGCCATTAATTCTGTACTGAAAGCGTGCGTCATCAAGGCATTTTCTGTGCGACCCGCACGTAAATCCGCTTGAACTGCCTCCGCTTCGTAACTATAACCCCAGCCTAAGCGCTCAGTCTCATAGAACGTCTCTTGCTCTGTTTCGTGAATGGTAACGGTGATACCTTTTGTTTCGTGGAAGCGAGAATGCATATGAATCTTGCCTTTCGTTCCGTGAATTTCACAGGTCGTATCGGTCTTCGTAGCAAAGGTGGAAAACAAGGTCGCCGTCGCCCCAGAGCTATATTTCAAGGCGATAGACGTATTCATATCCACACCGCTAGGTGCCATCACGCCGGTCGCTTTCATTTCTAACGGCTCTCCTAACACGAATTTGGAGATAAATAAAGGATATATTCCGATGTCTAATAAGGATCCGCCGGTAAGCGCCGGGTTGAACCAACGCGCCTCCGGATCGTATGGCGCTAAGAAGCCAAAGTCTGCTGCGAGATGAACGATATCTCCAATCACCCCCGAGTCCAAAATCTCCTGCAATTTCACGATTGAAGGATGGAAACGCGTCCATAAAGCCTCCATTAAGAAGATCTTCTTGTCACGCGCTGTCTGAATCATTTCAGCGACTTGCTTCGAATTGATCGCAAAAGCTTTCTCACACAAAACAGGTAGCCCTGCATTCAAACATAATAACGTATGTTCGTGGTGCAGACCATGTGGAGAGGCGATGTAAACTACATCGATTTCGCCACTCGAAAGCATCGCTTCATACGAACCAAAGCATTTCACATCTGGTCCATAATGGGACGCAAATTCTTCTGCCCGGGAAATATCTCTAGAGGAAACAGCAGCTAGATAACCGTCTTTGACAAAGGCTAAATCATCTGCAAATTTGCGGGCAATGCCGCCACATGCCAATATACCCCACCGAATGGGTGCTCCATTTTTCATAGTCCTAGGTTTATATTAAAGTGAACCTAATTCAGTAATTAAAGCCTGAACTTGGTCCATATTTACTGCTGGGAAATTCGCGATACGGATTTGAGTTTCCTTCAATTTACCATATCCAGCCCCAATAATCATATCGCTTCTCTCTTTAATCGTATTGATCACTTTAGACGATCCCTCCTTGCAGTTTAATACCACAACGGTCGCTGAACGGTGATTTTCATTCTCCACGAATAGTTCGAAGTTATCCGATTTCTTCGCAAAATCATACAACGCTTTGGCTTTTTTATCCGTCTCTTTGCGGATATTCTCCACGCCGATTCGGTTAAAATCCTCCGCCACTTTTCCTAATACATAAATCGCCATCACGTTAGGTGTTTCTGGCGTTTCGAAATTCTTATAATTTTCCCAAAGGCTTGGCAAAGAGTGATACGTCCCCACAATACCTTCGTGCTTCTTCATTCTTTCTGATTTTTCTAGCATCGCCTCATTCGCAAACCAAACACCTAAACCGGCAGGCATCCCGAATGATTTTTGAACACTAAAAAAGGCTGAGTCCACTAAACCAAAATCTAGATTTGGGTAAGGTGCGGACGAAACCATATCCACCGCCACAAACTTGTTCTTATTCGCTTTTTTGATCTTATGGATCTCCGAAGCTTTCATCTGAACGCCCGAACTCGTCTCATTCGCTGTGCAGCAAATCAATTCCGCGTATTCAGGCACTTCCACTTCTGAAGCATCGAAACCCTCGCCAAAAGGCTTGTGCATCGAATTCGCATACTTGTGCAAATCCTTAGCGAAATCGAAAAACTTCTTCGAAAACGACCCATTCACGAGGTGAAAACTCTCGTGTTCCACCGTATTCATGATGATACGCTCCCACACCTCCGTTGCAGATCCGGTAAATAGGACCGCGTGGCTTTTAGGCAAGGCGAATAACTCGCGCAATTGCTCATCTGCGTGCTGGTAGATCTTACGGAAAGCCGCGGAACGATGGGAAATCGAACCAAGGTTTTGGCGAAATGCCTCCATATAATGGGACTGTACCGTAGGAAATAAGGCCGCA
>JAGWUO010000155.1 GCA_028868395.1 Cytophagales bacterium
GATGGAAGACTTAACGATTCCGGCGAATTTCGATTACGATAAAATCAAAACGCTTTCAACCGAATCACGCATTAAACTGAAATCAATTTTGCCACAAACGATCGGACAAGCAAGTCGCATCTCGGGAGTATCTGCCTCAGATGTTTCAATTCTACTTTTATTCATGGGGCGCTAATGGAAAATATTCAAAATTGCCCGGTTTGCGGATCTCCTGATTCAACCTTGAAATTCAAGGCGAAAGATTACACGGTATCGAACGAACTGTTCCACATCGTAACTTGTAATTCATGTCAGTTGATCTATACCAATCCTAGACCAGCGGCAAACGAAGCTGGGCCTTATTACCACGCGAGTGCGTACATATCGCATAGTGATACCAATGAAGGAATAGTGAACAAACTGTACCATACCGTTCGAAAGTTCACCTTGCAGTCGAAAACGAATTGGATTGAACCTGAGAAAAAAGGAAATAAAGAGTTATTGGATATCGGCTGTGGAAACGGTCACTTCTTAGCGGCAGCGAAGGAAAAAGGCTGGAATATTAACGGCGTAGAATTAGACCCAGAAACGGCGGCTAGAGCCGCGAAGTTAACAGGCCTAGCCATTGCGCCATCTTTGAAAGAAATCGGCTCAGAGAAGAAATTTCAGGTAATTACACTTTGGCATGTATTAGAACATGTCTACGAGCTAGACGAATACTTTCAGTTCTTCAAAAGCCGTTTAGCGCAAGACGGAAAATTGCTTTTAGCCTTACCTAATCCTGCATCCTTCGATGCGAACTATTTCGAAGAATATTGGGCGGCATATGATGTTCCACGACACATCTACCACTTCACACCAGCGACCATTACAGCATTAGCTGCGAAATACGGATTTAAGTTAAAAACGAGTCGCGGACTAATCTTTGATAGCTTTTATATTTCTTTGTTAAGTAACGAATACAAAACAGGAAATAAACGCTTACTTCATTCGTTCTGTATTGGTTTACTTTCAAACCTACGAGCGATGTTAGGTAAACCTAATTATTCAAGTAATTTATATATCTTTGAAAATGCATAAGTTCTTGAAAACCAGTCTTTTAATGGCATTTTTTGGCCTAGGAATCAGCTTAGTATTTCTACAAAGTTGTGCCCAAATGGCCTCACCTCCAGGTGGTAAAAAAGACACGTTGGCACCGGTGGTAACGACCTCCGTTCCGCTGAACAAAAGCAAGAATTTTAAAGGCAAAAAGATTGAATTAAACTTCAACGAATACGTCACCGTCAAGAACCTAAATCAGGAGTTATTAATCACTCCTTCGATTGGTAACTACGAAACACGCATCCGTCCCACAGGATTAACACTCGTACTCGATAGTGCACTGAAAGACAATACAACCTATACGTTCAATTTTAGAAATGCGATAGAAGATGTTGCTGAGCGCAATAAGGGAAAGAATATAAAACTCGTTTTTAGCACGTCTACTACCATTGACTCATTAAAAATAGAGGGTCGCGTGAAGCATTTGCTTACGAATAAAAAAGCCGATAACATTACCGTGGGGCTTTATCCCTACACGGACACCTTGTCCATTGATAAGGCAAAGCCCTATTATTTTGTTCGCACAGATACTTCTGGCACCTATGCGCTGGAAAATTTAGCAGCAGGCAAATATTATATGGCGGCGTTTGAAGATGCGAACAATAATCTACTGTATAATTCTGCCAAAGAGTCGGTTGACTTCATCACTGAAAGCTTTATTGACCTACGTAAAAACGAGACTCGGGACTTCAAAATAGCTCTTCAAAACCAGGATCCGCTAAAATTAAGTAAAACGACTACTACAGCGAAGACTATATTGTATGAATTCTCCCGCGGCATTAAAGCAGCAGACTTACGCTTTTCGTCTAGCGAAAAACCGCTATATCAAATCGAAAATGATCGAAACCTTCGCATTTATGCCGGCGGATTAAACAAATCAGATACACTGAAAATTGAGGCTGCTCTAGAGGATTCGGTGGGCAGAAAATACGAGTTTAAACTGAAGGCAAAATTCCGGGAATTAGCGAAAAAAGAAAAGTCAACGTATGTGGCACTCGGTTTCGATATATTCCCTAAAGCGGGTGCTCAAATCGTCCCTACAGACTCTATTTTAATCATTTTCCCGAAACCCGTATTACAATGGGTGTCTAAGAAAGTACATATTTTAACCGAAAACGAGGATGATTTAACGTTCCCGGACGAAGCCTTTTCTTGGAATAAATTCCAGAATGTGTTAACCATTAAATCTGCCTTCTTACCTAAGCAAGAAAAATTCACCCTATCGCTTGATAAAATAGCATTCGTGGGCCCTGAGGCTGATTCTACAAACGAATACAAGCAAGTCATTAAACGACTAGACCCGGAAGAAACAGGTGTGATTGAAGGGGGCATTCGCAAGCCTGGGCACTATATCTACCAATTATTAAAGGGGGAGAAGCTTGAAAAGGCCTACGAGCAAAAGTCCACAGGACCTTGTTCTTTCCAAAACGTGGAACCAGGCATTTATACCTTAAGAGCCATTGTTGACAGCAACGAAAATGGACAATGGGATATTGGCGATTACAAAAAGAAAACCAAGTCTGAGCCCATCTATTATTTTGACACCAAGATCAAATTAAAGGCAAACTTCCAATTAAGCGACTTGTGGATAAATACCCCATAGCACTGTGGATAAGTGGTGTATAACTCGTCTTTTTATCCACAATCAGTGTGCATAAATGTGCATAACTTTTTAGCCGATATGTTCACTGTGGATAAACTCGGACTTATCCACAAGTTGTTAGCTAGTTATCCACACAGGCATATTGGGTTTAAAATTTGCAAAACTTGCTGATATCAAGCACTTAAAAACACGAATTCGACTTATCCACTTATCCACAGAGAACAACAAGAAGAAACAAAAAAGAGATTTAAAAACTTTTTTCTTTTTTTAATTTATGTGTGTGGATAAGTTTTTAAGCTGAAAAAGAGGATTTGATGCTTTTTTGATATTTTAGGTATAAAAAATATTTATATCAGATAAAAAAAGATTAAATCACCTATTCACTTGTGGATAACTTGTGGATAAGTAATTTAGGTGCAAAAAGAACTATATTTAATACTATTTGGCTAAATTGCTGCCTCTAAACCCTTCATACTAATGGTTCATCAACAATTCACGCGTGTCTTCGATTTACTTGTAGCGTATAAAAATTTTCAAAAGGCGGATCTCTTTAATTTAAAGAGGGATGGAAAATGGAAAAACTATTCTACTTCTGATACCTTAGAAACGATTCAAACCTTGGCTTTAGGTCTTTTGGCCCTTAAAGTGAAACCTGGTGATAAAATTGCGATTATCTCTGGAAATCGTCCGGCTTGGAACTTTGTGGATTTTGCGGTCCAAATCATTGGTGGTGTAACTGTTCCCATGTATCCTACAATTACCATTGAGGATTATGATTACATTTTCAGAGATGCTGAAGTAAAATACATATTCTGTGAAAACGAGGAATTGTATTTAAAAGCAAAAGAAGCCTCTAAAGGAAACAAGCAAATTAAAGGTATTTACACTTTTGATCCAGTAGCAGATGTCGAAATGTGGACGGCAGTGAAGGATTTAGGCGAAGGAAAGGATGCCGCTGTTTTACAACCTTTGATGGATGCGGTGCAGCCAAGTGATTTATTGACCTTGATTTATACCTCAGGAACGACGGGTCGCCCTAAAGGGGTTATGCTAACTCACCATAATATTGTGAGCAATGTGAAGTCTTTAGTGCGCGGAAATTTCTTCGATTTATTGCCTTCAGATCGTGCCTTGAGTTTTTTGCCACTTTGCCACATTTACGAACGCACGGATATCTACATGTACATGTATTATGGCGTTTCAGTCTATTATGCGGAAAGTATGGAGACGATTGCCGATAATATTCGCGAGGTGAAACCGGCGATGTTTGCTTCGGTTCCGCGTTTATTAGAGAAAGTATATGATAAGATTTTGGCCAAAGGAAATGAGCTGACCGGCATCAAACGGACGCTCTTCTTTGG
>JAGWUO010000156.1 GCA_028868395.1 Cytophagales bacterium
AGAGATCACGCGCTTTAAGGGTTTAGGTGAAATCTCTCCGGAGGAGTTTGGAAACTTTATTGGTGAGGATATCAAATTAGAACCGGTGATTCTCGAGAAGGATTTTACTATCCCGCAGCTTTTAACCTACTACATGGGTAAGAATACCCCAGAGCGCCAAAAATTCATTATCGATAACTTGATTATCGAAAAAGATTTAGAAGAGGTGCTATTGGCCTAATTAAAAATTCAATTCAAGGAGTTGCTTCAGTTCTTTTAAGGCTTTAGCAGCTCCTTTTTTTTCTGCCTGTTGTATACCAGCCTGTATTATCTCTTCCGCTCTATCCTCTTTATTTGCTGATAATAAAGCATTTGCATAGGTATAGTATGTGGCCACATATTCAGGGAATTTTGAAACGATCATTTCAAACTGCTTAAAAGATTCGTCAATGGCACCTTCCTTCTGGTATTCAATACCTAATAAATAATGGTTAAACGGATCCGTTGGATCTTGATTAATCTCATTTTTAATAAATTCTTTGCGATCCATTTTGCTAAATTAAAAACAAATTAGTATGCTTGCATAACAATTTAATCTGCCATGAAAATACTAGTCTGTATCTCCTGTGTCCCAGACACTACCTCAAAAATAACAATAGATCCCTCAACCTCCCAAATAAGTAGCCAGGGATTAACATTTATCGTAGGTCCCTATGATGATTACGCGCTTTCTCGAGCTATTGAATTAAAGGAAAGCAACGGTGCCGAAGTGATTGTCTTACACGTAGGTGGTCCAGATTCAGAAGCACTTATTCGTAAATGTTTAGCTTTAGGGGCTGATTCAGCTGTTCGTATTGATGGTAATCCAACTACCTCTGCACAGATTGCACATTCCATTGTATCCTATGTAAAACAAAATCCGATGGATTTAATTTTAATGGGAAAAGAGTCCATCGATTATAATTCAGGAATTGTACATGGTTTAGTGGCTGGTGCATTAGGTTATACTCACTTTAACCCAGTAATGCGTTTGGATATGGCGGGTGATAGCTTGAAATTAGAAGTAGAAATGGATGGAGGTAAAATGGACGTCTCGTGTCCCCTACCTGCCGTTTTAGGATGTCAAGAACCCATAGCTGAATGGAAGATACCATCGATGCGAGGTATCATGACTGCTCGGACCAAAGAAATTGCTGTTTTACCTTTTGATACTTCCAGTCAAATTCAGATTCTAAAAGCTGATATCGCCGAAACAGCACGCAAAAACAAGATGATTAAGGCCGAAGATGCGGAGCAATTAATCGATTTATTAAGAACAGAGACAAACGTATTATAAGATGAAAAAGGTAGCTATCATTGCCCAAACAAAAGAAGGTCAACTTTCAGATGCTTCTCAATCATTAATTTCATTTGTATCTTCTTTCAATCCTGAGTCTATTTTACTTTTGGCTATAGGAGAGGTGAAATTTACTACTGTTTCTGCTTCTAGGTCAATTGATGTCATTCAATTATCTGAAGGATTATGGATTGATACAGCGAGTATTCAACCCTTGACTCAAGCAGTGGACGGTTATTCCGTTTTAGGTATAAAATCAATTCAGGTTGACAATTTACTAAGTCTATTAGCGGCAAGTTCATCTCAAGAAATGATTTCAGGGATTCAACAAATGTCCTATTCAGATGGAAAATTTTCGATTACTAAATCGATCTTTTCTGGAAAGGCCTCTTTGTTATTAACATCCGAATCTGCTGCCTATTTTAGTTTGAATCGTAATTTTGATTTCAGTGCTAATACCGCCTTTGGAGACCAATCCATTCATTCAGTTTCCACTTTAGCTAGCGCTGCCGGTGGCAAAGCTGCTATTCTAGCCTTGAAACCTATCACAGGGTCTATTCCTTTGCCAGATGCGGCTTTAGTCGTAGGTGCGGGTCGTGGCCTAAAAGATCCAGGTAATTGGACAATAGTAGAGGATTTAGCTAAAGCCTTAGGGGCTGCAACTGCTTGTTCTAAACCTGTATCAGATTTAAATTGGCGTCCTCACCATGAACACGTAGGTCAAACAGGTGTGAAAATTTCGCCTAATTTATATATCGCTTGCGGAATTTCAGGGGCTATCCAGCATTTAGCGGGTGTTAACGGTTCTCGAATTGTAGTCGTAATTAATAATGATCCTGAAGCTCCTTTCTTTAAACATGCTGACTACGGAATTGTGGGGGATGTAAATGATATCCTTCCAAGACTAACAAAAAAGCTCCAAACTCATTAAAATTAGCGGTCTAATTGGTACATTTGTGTTTTAATATAGGCCTTTGAAAGAGTTTGTTCCTTTGCGTATTTTATCTGTTAACCCTAGTTCTGTAGGAGCTAGTTCTTACATCCTTTTGTTAGAGGCAGATAACTCGCAGTCTTTGCGCTTTCCTATTGTGATAGGAAGCCAAGAGGCGCAATCTATTTCGGTTTATTTAGAACATATTCAAACGAGTAGACCGCTAACCCATGATTTGTGTGTTAATCTGCTTTCCTACTCCAATGTTTCATTACAAAAAGTAGTGATAACCGATTTTAAGGATGGTATTTTCTATGCTAATTTGGAAATAGCTAAAGAAGGAGAAATATTTCAAGTAGATGCCAGACCTTCGGATTCTATTGCTCTAGCCATTCGGTTATCCATACCCATATTCATTTCTGAAAAACTTTTAAATGAAATCTGTATTCCTGAAGAGGAATTTATGGATGAATTAGAAGATGACTTTGATGTATTGGATAAATCACCAGTTATTCGTTCTAAAGCTGAATTGGAGGCATTATTAAACAAGGCATTGCAGGAAGAGAATTATGAGGAAGCGGCTAAATTAAGAGATGAAATTGAAAAATTATAAATATGAAATATTCTAAAAGTCGTCCGCAGTCTACCCAATTAACTTTGGTGATTTCAATGGCGAGTTTGGCCTTTATTCTAGCCTTATTCTTTCAATTATTTGTGAGCGTTAAGTCTTGGGGTGATGAGATTAAATCACAAATGAAAGTATATGTTTATTTAAGCGATTCCTTACAGACAAGTGATTTAGCATCGACCATTACGTACTTTAAATCACGCCCCTATCTAGGTCAAAAAGAATTAAAGCCTGAATTAGAATTTAAATCAAAAGCCCAAATAGCGACTGAATTTTTAAAATCCTCTCAAGAAGATTACCAAACCTTATTAGGGGAAGAAAATCCGTTTAAAAACTGTTTGATTTTGGGAATTAAAGAAGAATATAAAAATGAAGCTTCTTTTAAAAAGATAGTAGCTGAAATTCAAGCAAGGCCTGAAGTGTATGAAGTTACCTACCCTAATACCTTTATTGGATCACTTTTAGGTAAGATTAAAGCAGTGGGTTATGTAGGAGTTATCCTAATTGTCCTCTTAGTATTATTCGTTTATGTTCAATTAGCTAATAGTATTCGACTTCACATTCATGGAAACCGTGTTTTGATAAAAACAATGCAGTTATTGGGGAGCACTAATGGTTTTATTCAAAAGCCTTATCTTTTAAATGCTTTATTAGTAGGTTTTTTAGGTGGACTGATCGGTTTTATTTTAGCTGATGGCGCCTTTTATTATTTTTCTACTTCTATTCCTGAAATATCATCTCTGTTTTTTGAGGTGAATAATCAAATTCAGCTAGCAATTGTCTGTGTAGGTTTTTGTACTATTTTCAGCTTAATTGCTTCTTTCTTTTCCATATCGAAGTATTTAAAAATTCAACATACAAACCTTTTTTAATATGAGTCAATCAAATATGCCATTAGGGGCTAAAGACATTAAAATTCTCTTACTCGGTATTGGAATTATGTTGATAGGATTTTTTGTAATGACCTTAGATAAGGAGGAATTTGGATTTGGTTTTTTAGGACTAACCCTTGGTCCCATTCTAGTCTTGGTAGGGATTATCATTCCTATTTTCGCCTTATTTAAGTGGAAGCGCTAATGTCAGAGATTCTTAAAACAATCATATTAGGATTAGTTGAGGGTTTAACTGAATTCTTGCCTGTTTCTTCAACGGCACATT
>JAGWUO010000157.1 GCA_028868395.1 Cytophagales bacterium
TCGATCAAGACCTGGGGGATTCAGCGGGAGCTGGTAATTTGCCATGACAAAGATGGCAAAAAAGCAGCTTTTTTCAAAATAAATATCGTTTTTTTGGAATAGCCCCTTAACTTTAAATGATGAAAAAATTGATTCTATTAATAAGCCTGTGCATTGCCTGGGCATGTTCCACTTCAGGTGAGGCTTGGTTAGACGAGGCGAAAGCACGTCTTAAGAAAGGAGAAACAGTTTCTGCCAAAGAAGCCCTCCAAAAAGCCATCGAAAAGAACCCTGGTTTAGCCGAAGCTTATAACCTACAAGGGGTCATTCTATTTCAAGAAAAAAATTACCCTGAAGCTGAAGCAGCCTATCGCAAGGCTATTGAATTAAAACCTTCACTATATACGGCTCAATTGAATTTAGGAGCCGTTTTGATGGAACAGGGAGTTTGGGATAAAGCCTTAGCCCCTACCGATAAAGCCATCGCAGCGCAACCGGATTCCAGTGCGGGATATCTCCAAAGAGGAATTATTCAGGCAGCCCTTTCGCAGCCAACCAAAGCTAAAATGGATTTTACGCAGGCCATTCAATTGGCTCCCAAAGATATAAACGCTTTTTACAACCGGGGAAATATTCTTTTTCAAGAAGAGGATTTTACAGGAGCCATTGCTGATTTTGCGAAGGCGGCGGAGATTAATCCCAATTTTGGAAAAGCCTATTATGCCCTAGGCCTGAGCTTTATCAAGTCGAAACAAAACGATAAAGCCTGCCTAGCGTTTCAGCAAGCTAAAAAACTGAATTATCCCGGAGCTGCGGAAGCCGTTAAAAACCTATGCAATTAAGATGAGAAACGTACAATTCATTTTGGGAGGTTTTTTTAGCCTCGTTTTTTTACTGTTCACGTATTGGCAGTTTAATGACCCTGATCCCATTTTATGGGTTCCCGTTTATGCTACGGCCGTTTATACCGCTTTACAAGCGATGCGTGGCAAAACGAATCCAGAACTTCTAATCGTATTATTTTGCTTATCTGTATTTGCCGGTTTGCAATTATGGGTCGAGATGACGGCTTGGGAGGGATTCTTAACCGATGGCTTGAGTATGAAGACACATAACCAAGAATTAGCGAGAGAGGCTGTCGGCCTTTGGATTGCCTCTGGTTCGATGGCCTTGTTTTATGGTTTAGAAAAAAAGAAATAAGATGTTAGATCTCGGATTTGTTTCAGCTATACTTCCTAATAAAAGCCTTTTTGAGGTATTAGATTATGCTCAGCAGCAGCGCTTTGCCTGTGTTGAAGTGATGTGTTGGCCATCTTCCTCTTCAGATGCGCGGAGATATGCGGGCGTATCCCATATTTCAGTGGACCAACTGTCCAATGAGGATCTTATCGTGTTGAAAGAAAAATTAGCCCAACATCCGGTCAAAATATCCGCACTTGGGTATTATCCTAATCCACTGGATCCAGATGAAACACAAGCCGCCTTTTACCGAGAGCACATCAAGAAAGTCATCCAAGCGGCTGCCGTTTTAGGCATTTCGCGTGTAAATACCTTTGTGGGACGTGATTACACCAAGAATGTGGCCTATAATATCGGTCGATTTGCGGAGGTTTGGCCAGAAATTATTGCTTTGGCTGATTCGCTTCAGATCAAAATTGGGATCGAGAATTGTCCCATGTTCTTCACGGATGATGAGTGGCCAGGTGGAAAGAATTTGATGACTACCCCTAAGATTTGGGATCAGTTATTTACGATTATTCCATCGTCGAATTTTGGCCTAAATTATGATCCATCCCATATGGTTTTCCAAATGATGGACTACACCTACCCTATCTATCAGTATGCAGAAAGGATTCACCATGTACATTTAAAGGATGTCAAAGTGTTTCCTGAGAAATTAAACCGGGTGGGAATTTTGGCCAATCCACTCGAATACCATTCTCCTAAAATCCCTGGCCTAGGCGATATTCATTGGGGTAAATTCATTTCTGCCTTGAACGATGTTCGGTACAGAGGCCCTATTGTCATTGAAGTGGAAGATAAGGCTTACGAAGGTTCAGAAGAGGATATTGACAAGGCGATCCGAAGTGCCAGAAATCACATCCAACAATTTTTACCCTAAAAAAAGGGCTTCATTTCTGAAGCCCTTTTTTTAATGCAGCGAAAATCGCTTGATTATTTACTCGGTTTAGCAAAAATTACAGGATCAATAGTGGGATTTATTTCTACAGAGACCGTTTCTACGGTCATCATTCCGCCCATTGGATTAGCTGTTTCTACCGTATGTGGAAAAGCTAAACCATTAACCATTTTATAATTAGAAAAGCTCACTTCTGATTCAACTTCTTGTCCATTTACTTGAACTTTAGCCTGAGTTTTGACCACAAAATTCGTAGCCGTTGAAACATATACCTTGCTGTCTTCGCCAGATGGCTTCGTAACTGTCAAAAGATACACATCAGCACCATCTAATTTCTCTTTGGAAACTAAATCGATCTTGTAACCATCTTTTTTCGCATTGGTTAAAATAGAGCCTAAGGTCTTTTGAGAACTAGCCATTTTAACCTGATCCGCAGGCATATCCTCTGGTTCTCCCGTTCCACCCATCATCGCTGGGCGATTCATCCAACCCTTGTCACCATCGATGACGGTAATAATTTTATTGCCCATTACTTCTACCTCAGTTCGAAATGATTTTCCGATCACTAAAGAGGTCTTGCTCTCAATGTCCATTCCTTGAACACTGAACTTGTTTTTCACAACGGCTGTCTTCACTGCAGCCCATTTATCCGCGCCACCCATGGCAGCTTCGTGTTTAGCTAAAATTTCCTCTGTTGTCTGTGCAGAAGCAACTGAAGCGATGAACATTCCTGCTATTACGCAAATTGATTTGAATATTGTTTTCATTATATAGGGGTTTATTTTTCGAAAGATAGTAAAATTATTGTGCTTTTTTGGGAATGGAACGCATAACGATAAACCATCCAATAAGCACTAAAATAGCGGCCATAAAAAAGGCGGCTCCTGGGAATAAAATGGGTGCCCTTTCCGAAGCGAAATAAGCAAATAAATTAGAGGCTAAAAGTGGGCCAAAAATCGTTGTAATCGATTGCAAACTAGTCAATCCTCCTTGTAATTCACCTTGCTCATTAGGGCCTACTTGCTGAGTGATTAGACTTTGAAGTGCTGGCCCTGCAATTCCACCTAATCCAAAAGGAATCATAAAGGCATACATCATCCAAGATTTAGTCGCATAGGCAAACATGAAAAATCCCATACCATACAGTAATAGACCGTAAGAAATGGCCCGTATTTCACCCAGTTTTGGCATAATCACTCGAGCTAAACCTCCTTGGACAATAGCTACAATTAATCCTACAAAAGCTAGGGAATAACCTACTTGATCCGGTGTCCAGCCAAATACTTTCATCGTAAAATAGGACCAGGTACTTGGATGTACTTGACCAGCTAATTGTAGGCAGAAAAATCCCCCCACTAAACCAGCAATCAAAGGATATTTTGTTAGGTTTTTTAAGGATCCCAAAGGATTTGCTCGGCTAATATCGAACGGGCGGCGATTTGATTTTGCTAATGATTCAGGCAAGACAAAATAGCCATAGATTCCATTAATTAAGGTCAAACCAGCCGCAGCAAAGAACGGAATGCGATCACCATAGGACGCCAACATACCACCTATCGCAGGTCCAATGATGAATCCAACACCAAAGGCTGCTCCAACAACGCCAAAGTTTTTAGCGCGATCTTCTGGCTTTGAAACGTCCGCAATATAAGCCTGAGCCGTGGTAAAACTGGCTCCCGTAATTCCTGACATAATCCGACCTATGAATAACCAAGTGATATTGGGTGCAAAAGCTAGGACTAAATAATCAATCGTAAAGCCAAATAATGAGGCTAAAATCACGGGACGACGACCCACTTGATCTGATAATCCGCCTAAAACCGGGGAAAATAAGAACTGCATAATCGCATAGGAAGCCATTAACCAGCCCGCATATTGAGAAGCTACCGATATATCTCCTCCCA
>JAGWUO010000158.1 GCA_028868395.1 Cytophagales bacterium
AATGGGCGCTCCTGGTGTACCTATCGTACAAATCGTGAACTTAGGCAACCTAAAAATCGCGGCTAAAATTGCGGATACCTATGTAGGAACCGTGAAACAAGGCGACGAAATCAGCATCAAATTCCCCGATTTAAACAAGGAATTAAAGGCGCGCATCTCATTAGTGTCTAAAATGGTGAACCCATTAACACGTACGTTCGACATCGAAGCACGCATCCCGAATGCAGGTGGTGAGTTAAAGCCGAACTTATTAGCGGTGATTAACATCAACGATACATCGAAGAAAAACGCCATCGTGATCAGCGAAAACATCATCCAAAAGACCGAAAAAGGAAATTTAGTCTATGTGGCGGTGGAAGAAAATGGCAAGAAAGTAGCTCGCGCACGTCAAGTGACGATCGGTTTAACTTATAACGGCCAGGCGGAAATTTCCGAGGGCTTAAAGGCTGGTGACGCGATTATTACACAAGGATTTCAAGATTTAGTGGACGGCACAGCCATCTCATTCTAAGTAAAAAATGGAAAAAAATAGCAAAAATGAGCAATTGCCAGAAGGCAAAGGCTTAATCTATAACATGGTGGGCTGGTTAGCCCAAAACCGCACGACGGTTTACATCTTCACCTTCATCATTTTTGTGGCAGGGATGGGAATCTATTCGAGCTTGCCTAAGGAACAATTCCCAGACATCGTGGTGCCACAAATGGTCATCCAAACGGTCTACGCTGGAACGACTCCTTCAGATATCGAAAACACGATCAACAAGCCGATCGAAAAACAAATCAAATCGATCACGGGTGTAAAACGAGTAAAGTCGAACGCCTTACAGGATGTTTCCGTTATCATCGTGGAATTCAATACGGATGTTACCGTCCCCATCGCGAAGCAACGTACACAAGATGCCGTGGACAAAGCCATCGCCGATCTACCCAAAGATTTAACGCGTGAGCCATCCGTCGCTGAGGTGAACTTCTCCGAATTCCCGATCATGAACATCAACATCGCGGGAGATTATCCCTTAGATAAGTTGAAAAAGTATGCGGAGGATTTACAAGACGAGATCGAGGGGATGCCGGAAATTAACCGCGTAGACATCATCGGAGCGTTAAAGAGAGAGATCCAAATCAACCTAGACTTGTACAAAATGCAAAGTTATGGTTTGACTTTCTATGACATTCAATCTGCAGTTCAAGGTGAAAACGTGAACATTTCAGGTGGAGATTTAGCCGTAGATGGCGTGCGCCGTTCGCTTCGTGTGACGGGTGAATTCAAGGCCGTTGATCAAATCGCTAATCTAATGATCGGGTCTTCTACCGGAGCTCGCGTTCGTTTAAAGGATGTGGCAGAAGTGAAAGACAGCTACGAAGAGAAGCAAGATTTTGCCCGTTTGAACAACAAGTCGGTTATCACTCTTAACGTCATCAAGCGAGGAGGAGCTAACTTAATCGAAGCAGCTGATCGCATCGAAAAGACCATCGAAGAATACAAAGAAAACCGTTTCCCTGCCGGCTTAACGGTTACAACCACGGCAGATCAATCCGAGCGTACACGCGGGGATTTAGCGGATTTGATTAATACGGTTATCCTAGGATTCATTTTCGTAGTAATCGTATTAATGTTCTTCATGGGGGTTAGAGATGCCGTTTTCGTGGGTCTTTCGGTGCCATTATCGGCCTTGATGACCTTCTTGTTCATGCCTTCACTAGACTTCAGCCTAAATACGATCGTTCTTTTTGGTTTCCTATTAGGCTTGGGTATTGTGGTCGATGATGCGATTGTGGTCATCGAGAATGCACACCGTTTGTTCAATAATTTCAAGAAATTGACGATTACGGAATCAGTGAAATTAGCCGCTTCAGAGGTATTTGTCCCGGTATTATCCGGAACGTTAACGACGATTTCACCTTTCTTGCCTTTGTTATTCTGGCCAGGCATCGTGGGTGAGTTTATGAAGTACTTGCCTATCACGTTGATCATTACGCTTTTTGCTTCGCTTTTTGTCGCTTATGTGATGAATCCTGTGTTTGCAATCACGTTTATGAAGCGCCATGATGAAGAGGTGAATGATGTGAAAAACCCGAAATTCTCGGATATCCGTCGTACCGTATTCATCCTGTTGAGTTTGGCCATTTTCGGTTATGTGATGGGCTTTGGCTTGGGTCACTTTGGCTTTGGTAACTTCTTCGTTCTGTGCATCATTCTGTATGTGTTCAACCACTTTGTGATCACACCGAAATGGATCGTGCCATTCCAAGAGACTACATTGCCTAACTTCAAGACAAATTACCGCAAGTTAATTTCGTGGGTATTAATGGGCAAACGTCCTATTTATGCTACGATATCTGCCTTTGTGTTATTAATTGTAACGATCATGTTATTGGGTGTGGTGAAACCTAAGGTGGTTTTCTTCCCTTCAGGCGATCCAGATTACATCTATATTTATGCCAAAAACCCAATCGGTACAGATGCCGTTGTAACGGATTCCGTGACAAAGGTTATCGAGAAGCGTGTTTTTGCTTTCTTAAACAAGGGGGGCTATAACAAGATTGTCAATTCAGTGATTTCCAACGTGGGAAAAAACGCAGGAGATCCAATGCAGCCAGACCGTGGGGCAACGCCACACAAAAGTAAGGTGACTATCGCATTCGAGAAACTGCAATTGCGCGAAGGCATAAAAACGAGTGAGGTGTTAAGTAAGATTCAGGCTGATTTTGCCAAAAATCCACTAGCAGGTGTCGAATTAGCTATCGAGCGCGAGAACAATGGGCCGCCTACGGGTAAGCCTATCTCGATCGAAATCGCAGGAGATGACTTCAGCGTTTTACAAGACTTAGAAAAGAAAGTACGTGCGGAGATTACAAAAGCTGGAATCCAAGGAATCCAAGAGCTTAAATCCGATTTAGTAACAAATAAGCCGGAAATCATCATCGATGTAGATCGCGAGAAAGCGTCCCGCGAGGGCATTTCATCTGCACAGGTGGCGATGGCCGTGCGTACCGGATTGTTTGGGGCAGAGATTTCGAAATTCCGTGATGCGAAAGATGAATATCCCATTCAACTACGTTTGAAAGGGGATTCTCGCAACCAAATCGAGAAGTTATTGCAAATGAATGTGACTTACCGCGACATGAATATGGGGGGCGCTTTACGTCAGGTACCTTTGAACTCCATCGCCGATATTCGGTACGCCACTTCATTCAGCCAAATCAACCGCAAAAACCAAGAACGTCTCGTAACCCTGGGTTCAGACGTGATTCAAGGCTATAACGCAAATGAAATTGTAGGTGAACTAACGACCTTATTCGAAGGAATCGATGTGCCACAGGGTTATACGATTCGCATGGGTGGTGAACAAGAAGACCAAAAAGAGTCCGGTGCCTTCCTAGGCATGGCTTTCTTAGCGGCATTAATCTTAATTTACTTAATCCTAGCGACGCAGTTTAATTCTGCCGTGAAACCATTGATCATCTTCGCGACGATCTTGCTATCATTAATCGGCGTGTTATTAGGCTTCATGGCCTTTGGAATGACCTTCTCCGTGATTATGTCTGGTGTAGGTATCATCGCCTTAGCCGGAATCGTGGTGAAGAATGGTATCCTATTAATCGAATTCATCGAGGAACTTCGTTTCCAACGTGGATATGACTTGAAGGAGGCCATCATCGAAGGGGGAGGAATTCGTTTAACTCCGGTGTTGTTGACGGCTTCGGCGGCGGTATTAGGTTTAATTCCTTTGGCATTAGGCTTAAGCATCGACTTCGTAGGCATGTTTACAGAATTAAATCCACATATTTTCATCGGGTCTGATTCCGCCGTATTCTGGGGAATCTTAGCCTGGACGATCATCTTCGGATTAACGTTCTCGACCATTCTAACGCTTGTTATTGTTCCATGTATGTACTACATCTCGGAGCGCATCAAGCAAAAATGGTTCACCAAGTCAGTGTAGTGTAATACATATTGGGTTCAAGAATGCAAAAACCCCTGGGCGAAGGTCTAGGGGTTTTTTGTTTT
>JAGWUO010000159.1 GCA_028868395.1 Cytophagales bacterium
CACCATCAATGATTATTTATCCAAAGAATTGAAGTTCACCGAGGAGAAAGGCTACAACGTCTTCGGCGAAGTTTATCCTTGGTCCTACAAAAACGTCCAAAACAAATACTTGAACGTCGCGGAAAGTCTTCGCGATGCGATGGCCAAAAACCCGAACCTCAAAGTCTACCTTGGCTGCGGCTACTACGATTTCGCAACCCCCTATTTCACGGCAGTTTACGACATCGAGCACATGTTCCTACGTCCCGAGCAACGCTCCCGCGTAGACATTAAATACTACGAATCTGGGCACATGTACTATATCCACAAACCATCCTTGATTCAATTCAAGAAGGATATCGATTCCTTTTTCGATTCGTCGAAATAATTTGCTATTTTTGCAACCCCACGGAACACTTAGAGGGGTGTCCGAGTGGTTTAAGGAGCACGCTTGGAAAGCGTGTGTAGGTCTCAAGCTTACCGAGGGTTCGAATCCCTTCCCCTCTACGAAGCCTCTCAGCGTTAGCTGAGGGGCTTTTTTCGTATGGGGCCGAGTATTGTGCTCGCATAGTTATTCGGCCCCATATGAAAAAAGAACAGGATTCGCGAAGCGAATGCTGAAGGCTTTGTGCTAGATGCCCTGCGGGCTGACAGCGGAATGGAATGGAGCTGTCACTCCCTTTGCAAATATCAAGTAATTGATAATCTTCATTTTTCTACACAATTCTCTTTCAAAAACGATGTAAAAGTTGCCTAATAAGCTAACTTTGTGTTGTGAAAATACAACCACTAAGACAAATACATTACTATAAAGACTTTTACCTTGACTTCTTTGGGAAACTAAGCCCTGGAGTGAAGAAGAAGTTCAACTGGACTTTGCAATTTATTTCGGTAGTACCCCGAATACCTGAGAAATATTTCAAACACTTGGCCGGTACGTCAGGACTGTATGAAATACGAGTGGAAGTGGGATCTGATATTTTTAGAGTGTTTAGTTTCTTTGATAAAGGGCGATTAATCATATTGGTAAATGGCTTTCAAAAGAAGTCTCAAAAGACCCCTGCTAATGAAATTGAAAAGGCTGAAAAACTTAAAAAACAATACTTTGATGAAAAAGATAAATAATAATTTAACCTCATTTGAATCCCACATTGAAGAACAATATGGGGAAAGGGGGACTAAAATGAGGGAAGAATATGAAGAAGGTTTTGAGGCATTTAAGTTAGGTGCGATGATTCAAGAGCTTCGAAAAGAACAAGGGTTGACCCAAGAGCAACTTGCGCAAAAATGTGGTACTACAAAGACCTATATTTCACGCATAGAAAATAGTGCTAGTGACATTCGCCTTTCTACTTTAATGAGAATTATTAATGAAGGACTTGGAGGGCAATTGAAGCTTAGTGTAGATCTTTTTAATGATGTCAAGAGTTTGTCTGGAGTGATTAATTTGCCAGAAAATTTTGACCATAAAAAGGAATATCAAAAACACATTGTCAGTAAATATTCGAATTAATATTTTTTTCCCGGCTTTATCAATAGCTATTTAGAAGCTTTCATTTTTAAACTTTTAAGTTAATATTTACCTCCATAAATTAAACCTATAAGTTAAAATGAAAAATCTCCTCATCCTCCTTCTTTTATTAAACTTCTCCGCCCATGCCCAATGGGTTGAACTGTTCAACGGCCGCGACTTAACAGGTTGGAAAGCCAGCGAAAACCCGAATTCGTTTCAAGTAAAGGACGGTGAATTGCGTATCGCAGGACCTCGCGGACACCTGTTCTATGATGGACCTGTAGGTGATCATTCCTTTAAAAACTTTGAAGTAAAAGCACTGATTAAAACGGATCAAGGTGCTAATTCTGGCTTATATGTTTGCACGGCATTCCAACCGAGTGACTGGCCTTCGCAAGGCTACGAAATTCAAGTCAATAATTCCCACACTGATTGGCGCAGAACCGCTAGCCTATATGGCATTATTGACACGGCAGAAAAATTAGTGCACGACGAAGAGTGGTTTGAATTATACGTAAAAGTGGAAGGAAAGCACATTACTACCAAAATTAATGGCAGAACCGTAGTCGAATATGATGAACCTGAAGGAATTACCAATGGAAGACGAATCCAACCGGGAACCATTGCCATTCAGGCACATGACCCGAAGAGCAGAATTGCTTATAAAAGTGTTCAGGTGAAATTGAACTAAAAAAAAGAGGAGCCTTTTGAGCTCCTCTTTTTTTATGGAAATCAACTAGATTACAAATCCACTGCTTCTCCATAAGCCGCCTCAGTCGCGCCTTTGAAGGCTTCTGACATCGTCGGGTGAGGGTGAACAGTTTTCATAATTTCGTATGCCGTGCTTTCTAACTTGCGAACCACAACTGCCTCAGCAATTAATTCCGTTACGTTGTAACCGATCATGTGAGCACCTAATAATTCACCGTATTTGGCATCATAAATAACTTTCACGAAACCATCACGAGCGCCAGCAGCCGTAGCTTTTCCAGATGCCACAAATGGGAATTTACCCACTTTGATATCGTAGCCAGCCTCTTTTGCTTTTTTCTCTGTCATACCCACTGACGCGATTTCTGGTGAGCAATACGTGCAACCTGGAATATTTGTGTAATCCAAAGCTTCTGTTTTGTGGCCAGCCATTTTCTCTGCACAGATGATTCCTTCAGCTGAAGCAACGTGTGCCAAAGCCGGACCCGGAGTCACATCGCCAATCGCGAAATAACCCGGAATATTCGTTTCGTACCACGCATTCACCGGGATACGACCTTTGTCTACAATAATGCCTACTTCCTCTAAACCGATGTTTTCTAAATTACAGATCACACCCGCCGCAGAAAGAACGATATCGCATTGGATTTCTTGGTTACCTGTCGGCGTTTTGATACTTACTTTGCAACCTTTTCCTTTCGTATCCACTGACTCCACACTCGATGAAGTCAAGATGTCGATACCCATTTTCTTGTATTGCTTCGCTAATTCTTTGGAAACATCTTCGTCCTCTACAGGAACGATGTTTGGCATGAATTCTACGATCGTTACTTTCGTTCCCATCGCCGCGTAAACGTATGCAAATTCAACACCGATAGCTCCTGAACCGATCACGACCATCGAATCAGGACGTTTTTCTAAGCTCATCGCCTTGCGGTATTCGATCACCTTTTCGCCATCGATAGGCACATTAGGCAATGCCCGTGCACGAGCACCCGTGGCGATCATAATATTTTTTCCTTCGTAAACGGTTTTCTTACCGTCTGCATCCGTTACTTCGACTTTCTTACCAGGTTGGATTTTTCCAAAACCCATAATCACGTCAATCTTATTTTTCTTCATCAAAAACTGAACGCCTTTGCTCATGCTATCCGCCACGCCACGAGAACGGGAAATAACCGCTGAGAAATCAGCTTCAGCTCCTTTTACGGTAATTCCGTAATCAGAAGCGTGCTTGATGTATTCGAAAACTTGGGCAGATTTCAAAAGTGCTTTTGTAGGAATACAACCCCAGTTTAGGCAAATACCACCTAAGGATTCTTTTTCTACCACTGCACATTTCAAACCTAATTGAGAAGCTCGGATAGCTGCTACATAACCTCCTGGGCCTGAGCCTACCACGATCAAATCGTATTGTTGCGCCATTTTATTGCTTGATTTAAATGAATGAGGCCGCAATTTAGCACAAAATCGGGTATATTTGCACTTTATTAAGTAGAAAAACACATGACTAGAGACAGGTTCAATGACCTGAAAGCCAGAATAGAGGCTTTAAGGAGGTATCTTTGACTACGATCACAAGAAATATTTAATCTCTGAACTAGAGACAGTCACCTTGGATCCCGAATTTTGGAACAATCCTGATAAAGCAGAAAGCACGATGCGCGAGATGCGCGGGCTGAAGTTTTGGACAGATGGGTTCGATAAATTAGCGAGCGCTCAAGGTGATTTAGAAACTATCTGGGAATTTTACGAAATGGGTGAGGCCACCGAGGCTGAAGTGGATGCGGAAGGCGAAAAGCT